>JBCNOJ010000302.1:0-6526 GCA_039593925.1 Acidovorax sp. | reverse complement strand
GCCATCCAGAACAAGGTCGGTTTTCTTTGCGCGGGTCATGCTTGGGACTCGTTCAGGTTCTCCCCGTGATTACCAACGGGGAGCGAAGAGAGAGGCGCTACGCGCCCGGCCACTTCCCCGCGGAGCGGGGCCCCTTCTGCCGTGCGCTGCGCTTCAAGCGCACCAATGCGGCGGGCATGGGCTTCAAGGGGGCGCTGGGGAAAGAGGTCAAGGAAAGCGGCGATGTGCAGCCACTGCGACAGGTTGCGCGGGCGGGTCATGACAGAGCCCAACGCCACGTGGCAAAGACCAGAGCGGAGCCGAAACCGGCAGCAATGAGCAACACCGTTAGCTGGAAAAGGAAAGCAAACCAGCGATCAAACAAAGACTCGGCTTCACGCGACCTCATGGCTTGACCATCCGAACGAAAGCGCCATCGCATTGATGAAGAGGCGAGAGAAACGAGCCGCACAGGACGCAATGCCGGGCGAACGCCTGGGCAAAGGGTGAATGGGGGGTGTCCGCCCCCTGCCCACCAGCGGCTAGGGCCGCCAAGCTCTTACCGGCGGTGTGAATGGCAGAAGGCGGACGAGTGGTTTCCCCGGACGAGGGAGAGGTGCGGATTGCTGACATGGCGGCCCTGTGTAAGATGTCAAAACGACATCGGTGTCATTTCGACACCAATCTTACACAGGGGTGGTGTCACATGTATACCAATGAAGAATTGAATTCTCTTATCGAAGAGGCCGCATCGATAGCCGGAAGCCAACGCAAGCTCGCAACCATGCTAGACATGGAGCACGCGAACTTGGCAAAAATTAAGAAGGGGGAACGCCCCGCGAACTGGCGAGTTCGGGGAAAGCTGCGCGTGATCCTGGGGCAGGACCCTGCTCACGCATTTGTCGCGGCAATGGCAGAAGACCTGTCAACGTCAGAAAACGCAGACGAAAAAAAAGCTGCAGATGGCTTTAAGGCCATGCTTGCAGCTTTTCCTGATGGTTGGCGGAAACGGAGGGATTCGAACCCTCGATGAGGCTCTACACCCCATACTCCCTTAGCAGGGGAGCACCTTCGGCCACTCGGTCACGTTTCCAATCCCGCTATTATGCCTCAATTCAGAGGCGGTTCCGGCGACGCAAGGGAGCAGCAAGCCCACCGGCGGGCCTGCACTGGGGATACCTTGTGCAGGCTGCGAGAGGCTGGCTCAGCTCACTTCGCAGCGACGGCGGCAGCGATCGCGGTGACGGCTGCGCAGATGATCTGACATGTCGATGCCCACTTCGCCCCTTCGCGGAACATATTGCCTGTTATGCCGCGGGCGATAAGCGTGGCTGGCAGGTCGCCACAGCTCGCGTTTCCAGCCGAGCAAAACCTACGGCACGTACCAATCGAGGGTCAGGCCGCAGCGCACCACATACCCACGCCCCACCTTGATGTGAATACGGTGGCCCCGTGTGGTGCAGACCGCCACCTGGTTCAGCAGTTCTGCAAGCTGCGCTGCTGTGGGCGTGGTCTGGTGGGCATGGCGCAGCCAGTGTCGCAGCACGTTGGCCTGCCGCGCCCGGCCCAAGCTTTGCAAAGCCCGGATGACTGGCGGCACCCCCACCAGTGCGCTGTCTTGCTGCGCCAGTTCGTCGAGCAGCTCCGCCGCCTGCGCTGCGTTCGAGGCAGATCGGGCGAAGGTGTCGCGAAAGGCCGGGAAGGCTGCCTCCAGCACAGGCAGAAGTTGTGCGCGGATGCGGTTGCGGGTGTAGCGTTCATCGGTGTTGGTCGGGTCTTCCACCCAAGCTTGCCCCTGGTGCTGCAGCCAGGCGCGAATGTCTGCGCCGCGCACCTGCAGCAATGGCCGCTGCCACACCACGCCGCCCTGCTCCCACCGGGCGGGCATGGCGGCCAGGCCGGCCACACCGGCACCGCGCGACAACGCCAGCAGCAAAGTTTCGACCTGGTCATCCGCATGCTGCGCAATTGCTATTGTTTTTATAGCTTTTTGCGCTTGACTGGAAAGCGCTACAGCCTCAAAAGCCTTGTATCTTCCCTGGCGCGCAGCATCTTCGGGACTTTGGCCAAGCGCGGGGCGGGCGTCCAACCGTTGCACAGAGAGGGGGACATTCAACGCTTTGCAAAGCGCAACGCAGTGCGCTTCAAACCCGTCCGCAGCGGCCTGCAACCCATGGTGTACGTGGATGGCCTGCACCTGCCCGGGCCAGCGCCGTGCACTGGCCACCAGCAGCGCCGTGGAGTCTGCGCCGCCGCTCAAGCCTACGGCCAATGGCAACTCTGGCGCAAATGCCTGCATGGCAGCTTCAAACGGCTGGGTCATGCCGCCATCCTGCAGGCTCGCCAGCGTGACACCCGCATCCACGGATAGGCGTGTGCAACGGCAGCTCTCAGTGCATTGAAGGATTGCATGGGCGCCGATTATCCGGCCCGGCTGCCTGCGTCTTGCGGCGCCACTGAGCATCACGCCGCATCCAGCGCCCGGGAAAGACGGTCAACCGCGCAGGGCGCTCCACAAACGGCAACCAATCACGGTCGGCTTACCAGAGCGCTATGGCCGGCGCCGGCGGGCGCAACAACAACGGCCCTCACGGGCCGCTGCTGAAAAAGCAATCAAGAGCACACAAACCGGGTGATCAGCGCTCGGCCTTGGTGTCGGTGAAACGGCCATAGCTCTGCAAACGCTCGTACCGGCGCTCCAGCAGATCCTTGACTTTGAGGTCTGCCACCTGGCGGAAAGCATCGCCCAGCGCGCGCTTGAGGAAAGCAGCCATCTGCTTGTGGTCGCGGTGACCGCCGCCTACGGGCTCGTTCACGATCTTGTCCACCAGGCCCAAGGCCTTGAGGCGGTGGGCGGTGATGCCCAGCGCATCCGCCGCTTCCTGGGCCTTCTCGCTGGTCTTCCAGAGGATGGAGGCGCAGCCCTCGGGGCTGATGACCGAATAGATGGCGTATTGCAGCATCACCACCTGATCCGCCACGCTGATGGCCAGTGCCCCGCCGGAGCCGCCTTCGCCGATGATGGTGGTGATGATGGGTACTTCGAGCTGCGCCATCTCGAAGATGTTGCGGCCGATGGCTTCTGACTGGCCGCGCTCTTCGGCGTCAATGCCCGGGTAGGCGCCAGGCGTGTCGACAAAAGTGAAAACGGGCAGCTTGAACTTCTCGGCCGTTTTCATGAGGCGCAGGGCCTTGCGGTAGCCCTCGGGCTTGCTCATGCCGAAGTTGCGCATGGCGCGCTCTTTGGTGTCGCGGCCCTTTTGATGGCCCAGCACCATGCAGGCGTGTCCGTTGAAGCGGGCCAGGCCACCCACGATGGACAGGTCGTCCGCGTAGTGGCGGTCGCCGTGCAGCTCGACAAAGTCGGTGAAGATGTCGCGCACGTAATCGAGCGTGTAGGGGCGCTCGGGGTGGCGGGCGATTTTGGTAATCTGCCAGGGGCTCAGCTCGCTGTAGATGTCCTTGGTGAGCTGCTGGCTCTTTTTGCTGAGCTGGTCGATCTCTTCCGAGATATCGACGGCACTCTCGGTCTGCACGTAGCGCAGTTCTTCAATTTTGGATTCGAGTTCGGCAATGGGCTGCTCGAAATCCAGAAAGGTCTTTTTCGCCAACGTTGTTCTCCTTGGGGCTCGCGCCGGGGCGGCTGCCATGTTGAATGGCACGCACTGTAACCGACGGTTAACGATTTTTTGTCAAACGCGTCAGGGTGCGTCAGTAAGCAACTGGCTGCGGGTCGAGCGACCGCCAAATATACCAAGTCGCCACGCTGCTCCATGGCTTCCAGGCCTCTGCCACCTCGCGCGCGTCGCTGCGGCTCACAGGGTCGCCCGAAAAATAATTGTGGCTGATGCCCGTGATCAATCCCGGGTCGTCCAGGGGCAGCACGTTGGGGCGCATGAGGTAGAAGATCAGGAACATCTCGGCAGTCCACCGACCAATGCCGCGGATGGCCACGAGTTCGGCAATGATGGCCTCGTCGTCCATCGCGGCCCAGTCCTTCACATGGAGCTTGCCGCTCTCAAAGTGCATGGCCAGGTCGACCAGATAGTCCACCTTGCGGGCCGACAGGCCGGCAGCCCGCATGTCGTCGATCTTGAGCTTGAGCACATTGGCTGGCTTGGTGCCACGCGGCAACAGTGCCACGAACCGTTCCCACACGGCCTGCGCGGCCGCCACAGACACTTGCTGGCCCACGATGGAGCGCGCCAGCGTGATGAATGGGTCGCCCCGCGTCTGCAGCGCAGCGTCGCCAAACTGAGGGATCAGGCGTTTCATCACCCGGTCTTTTTTGATCAGGTGTTTGCAGGCCTCTGCCCAGTAGTCGGGCGTGGCCAGCACCAGCGGCGGACTTGCGGCGTTATCCGCTATCTTTTTAGAAGCTGCCACCGCTTATCCCACCTGCGCTAAGAGCCAATTAGACATATAAGTGGACGTCACTGCGCAGCTTCCCAGGTTGTGCCTGCGGCGGAGTCCTTGAGCACGATGCCCTGGGCCAGCAAGGCCTGGCGAATGCGATCGGCCTCGGCAAAGTTCTTTGCGGCTTTCGCGGCAGCGCGGGCAGCAATCTGCTGCTGGATATCGGCCTCGTTCACCCCTGCACCGGCCTGCAGGAACGCTTTCGGATCGCCTTGCAGAATACCCAGGCAGCCACCCAAAGCCTTGAGCAGCCCCGCCAGTTCAGCCGATTGGGTCTTGTTCACCTCACCGGCAAGTTCGAACAACACCGCCACGGCTTCGGGGGTACCAAAGTCCTCGTCCATGGCCGACTTGAAGCGCGCGGCATAAGTGCTCGCCCAGTCGATGGCCGCCACCTCAGCCGGAGCTATCAGATTCAGCGCCGTATACAGGCGCTTCAAGGCTTGGCGCGCATCGTCCAGGTGGGCGTCGCTGTAGTTCAACGCGCTGCGGTAATGCGCACGCACGATGAAAAACCGCACCGTCTCGGCGTCGTATGTCTTGAGCACATCGCGGATGGTGAAGAAGTTGCCCAGGCTCTTGGACATCTTCTCGTTGTCCACGCGCACAAAGCCGTTGTGCACCCAGAATTTGGCGAGCGGTTTGCCCGTGGCCCCTTCGCTCTGGGCGATTTCGTTTTCGTGGTGGGGGAACTGCAGGTCTGCGCCGCCGCCGTGGATGTCGAAGGTTTCGCCCAGCGTGGCGCAGCTCATGGCCGAGCACTCGATGTGCCAGCCGGGGCGGCCCGCACCAAAAGCGCTGTCCCACTTGGCCTCCGGCGGCTCCTCGGGCTTGGCGGACTTCCACAGCACGAAGTCGAGCGGGTCTTCCTTGCCGTCCAGCACGGCCACGCGCTCACCAGCGCGCAGTTCATCCAATGATTTACCAGAGAGCTTGCCGTAGCCGTCAAACTTGCGCACGGAATAGTTCACATCGCCATTGACCGCGCGGTAGGCCAAGCCTTTGCCTTCGAGCTGGCCAATGAGCGACAGCATTTGCGGCACGTATTCGGTGGCCCTCGGTTCCACCGAAGGTGGTTCGATACCCAGCAGGCCGATGTCCTGGTGCATGGCGGCAATCATCTCGTCGGTGAGCTGGCGGATGGTGATGCCGCGCTCCAGCGCACGCTTGATGATCTTGTCGTCGATGTCCGTGATGTTGCGCACATAGGTCACCCGGTAGCCGCTGCTTTTCAGCCAACGCTGCACCACGTCGAACGCCATCATCATCCGGGCGTGGCCGATGTGGCACAGGTCGTAAATAGTCATGCCGCACACATACATGCGCACATGGCCAGGTTCGAGCGGGGAAAAGTCCTCCAATGCACGCGAAAGCGTGTTGTAGATGCGCAAACTCATGATTTCAGTAACGGGAGATTTGGGTTTCAGGGCGAAGGCGGCATTCGCCCCATAGCGGCGGGCAGACGGCTCTCGGCAAGAGCGGGCCCGGCGAGGGCGTCCAGCAAAATCAACAGCGGCAACAGCGCACCGTCATGACAACCCCCTCAGCTACAATCCGCCGCAGTATAAGCTCCCGCTCGGCGGGACGCCCTCCAACCCTTCCGAACCCCCATGAAGCAAGCCCGAAGCTCCATCCCAAGACTCTTGCGTCTGTTGGCCCTTACCGCACTGCTGGGCTCTGGCGTGGTTCACGCTGATGACTATGCCGAGATCACCCAGCTGCTGCGCTCGGGCAAGGCCGCCGAGGCGCTGACCAAGGCCGATCAGCGCCTGGCAGCCAACCCGAAAGACCCGCAACTGCGCTTTTTGCGCGGCGTGGCGCAAGCCGACAGCGGCAAGCAGGGCGACGCCATCACCACCTTCACCAAGCTGACGGAAGAGTATCCGGAGCTGCCCGAGCCGTACAACAACCTGGCGGTGCTCTACGCCAACCAGAACCAGCTCGACAAGGCCCGCACTGCGCTGGAGATGGCGATCCGCACCAACCCCAGCTACGCCACGGCGCATGAGAACCTGGGCGACATCTATGCCAAGCTGGCCAGCCAGGCCTACAACAAGGCGCTGCAGCTGGATGCGACCAACGCCAACTCCGTCAAGCCCAAACTGGCCTTGATCCGCGAACTGTTCTCCAG
>JBCNOJ010000301.1:0-6543 GCA_039593925.1 Acidovorax sp. | reverse complement strand
GGTCTGAAAGGCGATGCTGTCGATCACGCTGATGATGTCGCTGATCTTGCGGCTGGCATCGTTGATGCCTTTCATGGTCTCCACGACCTCGCCCACCACGGCACCGCCTTGCACGGCGACGTTGGAGGCGGTCAGTGCCAGCTGGTTGGCCTGGCGTGCGTTGTCGGCGTTGTTGCGCACGGCGGAGTTCAATTGCTCCATGCTCGCTGCGGTTTCTTCCAGCGCACTGGCCTGGTGTTCCGTGCGGGCGCTGAGGTCGCTGTTGCCTTGGGCAATTTCCGCGCTGGCGTTGGACACCGACTCGGAACCGCCGCGCACCCTGGCCACCACATTCGCCAGGCTGTTCTGCATCAGGTCCAGCGAAGACATCAGCTCGCCCAGTTCATCCTTGCCGTGTGGAGGGACAGACGCCGTCAAGTCGCCAGCGGCCACGCGCTTGGCCAAGTCCGAAGCCTGCGCCAGCGGTACGGGGACGGAGCGCGCCAGCAGCCATGAGAACACCGCGCCGGCACCCAGGCTCAGCAGCCCCAGAGCCAACAGCAGGCGACGGCTGGACTGGCGGTTTTGCTGGATGGCCTGGGCCAATTCATCCACTTGCGCGCGCTGGTTGCGCAGCAGCTCGTCCATCTTGGCGGCGTATCGGCCCGCGTCGGGCATGAACTGCTTTTCCAGCAGCGTGTTGGCTTCGTCCACCTTGCCGTCTTTCTTGAGCGCGAAGATCGTGTCGCGGTTCTTGAGGTACACGGTGCGCAGTTCGCCAATCTCCTGAAAGAGTTTTTTCTCGGAGTCGAGGAACATCAGGGCTTCCACCGCCTTTTGCAGTTCGCCAGAGCTCTGTGACGAGGCCTTGCTGTCTTCGGCAAAAAACTCCGCCAGCGAAGCGTCGCTGCTGCGCGCCACTGCGGCTGTCCGCGTGATGCCGGTGCGCAGGTTGCGCGCCCAGTCGCTCACCAGCCGTTCGGTTTTGATGGGGTTCTGCATCATTTCGTCGGTGGCGTCGGCCAGGGCGTTCAGACGGGAAATACTCAGCCCGATCACCCCCATCGACAGTAAGAGCACCAGGGCAAAGCCCAACGCAAGGCGTTTGGCAACAGAAAGATTGGAGAGCAGGCTCATGGTTGACTTTGCGATGGATCGGCGCGAAATGGGCTTGGCGGGTGCGCGCGCCACCGTGGAACGCCGCCAAATGTTTCTTAGTGTAAGCATTTGGTGATCCAAATTGGTGCAGGCTGTGGGATGCTTTGGCCGCGGGGCTAGACTGCCAGGATGACAAAAAAGACGAAGTTCTGGCCCGCCATTGCCGCCTGCGTCCCGGCTGCTGTGGTGTTGATGGTGACGGTGGCGGGTTGGGTTGGTGGGGCTGCCAGCGTATGGGCGCAGGCGTCCGCCGCCACGGCGGCGCCCCTGCCCGCTGAGGTCGAGAGCGCACTCGCGCGCGCCAAGCTGCCGCGGGATTCGCTCAGCGTACTGGTGGTGGATGCGCAGGGCTCCCCCCGTACCGCACCGCGCCTGGCCCACCGTGCCCAGGTGCCGGTCAATCCGGCCTCCGTGATGAAGCTGGTGACCACGTATGCGGCGCTGGAGCAGTTGGGCCCGGCCTATGCCTGGAACACGCCTGTTTACCTGCAAGGCACGGTGCAGGACGGCAGCCTGAGGGGCAATGTCTACATCCAGGGCCAGGGCGACCCCAAACTCGTCATGGAGCGCCTTTGGCTGCTGATGCGGCGGCTGCAAGGCCAGGGCATCCAGGTGATCGTGGGGGACATCGTGCTGGACCGCACCGCGTTTGATGTGCCCGAGCACGACGCGGCGCGGTTCGATGGCGAGCCCCTGCGCCCTTACAACGCGGCGCCGGATGCACTGCTGCTGAACTACAAGTCGTCCGTCATGACCTTTGTGCCCGACGCGGTTGCCGGTCTGGCGCGCATCCAATACGACCCGCCGCTGGCGGGCGTGCAGCGCCAGGGCACGGTGGCCTTGGCCGCAGCGGGCGTGGATTGTGGCGACTGGCGGGGCGGCCTGCGGGCCGAGTTGTCAGACCCTGCCAAGGTGAGCTTCCAGGGGGTGTATCCAGCGTCGTGCGGCGAGCGCGTGTGGCCCGTGGCCGCCGCAGACCCTAGCGGGTTTGCCGCGCGCGCCGTGGAAGGCATGTGGCGCGAGCTTGGGGGCAAACTCACCGGCAGCGTGCGCGACGGCAAAGTGCCTGCGGGCCTCAAGCCTGTGTTCGTGGTGACCTCGCCCACGCTGGCCGAAGTAGTGCGCGATGTGAACAAGTTCAGCAACAACGTGATGGCCCAGCAGGTGTTCCTGACCCTGGCGCTGCAGAAGAACGGAGTGGCCACCTTTGACGGCGCACGCGATGCGCTGCGCCAGTGGTGGCTGGCGCGGGTGGGTGATGCCGATGTGCCCGTGGCCGACAACGGCGCCGGGCTGAGCCGGGACGCCCGCCTGACCGCGCAGGCTCTGGGGCGCATGCTGCAGGTGGCCTGGGCGTCGCCTGTGATGCCGGAATTGGTGGCATCGCTGCCGATCTCGGGGGTGGACGGCACGCTGCGCCGCAGCCAGAGCCGCGCGGGCACCGCGCACCTCAAAACCGGCAGTCTGCGCGATGTGATGGCTGTGGCGGGTTATGTGCACGCCGCCAGTGGTCGTCGTTACGTGCTGGTCGCCGTGGTGAACCATGCCAACGCTGGCGCAGCGCGGCCTGTGCTGGACAGCCTCACCGACTGGACGGCCCGCGACCAATGAAGACCTCCCCGGTTCCGAACAAACCCAAGCCAGATCGTTATGCCTACCCATGAGCTGATCGGCTACCTGGCCGCCTGCCTGACCACTTGCAGCTTCGTGCCGCAGGCTCTGCACACCTTCCGTACGCGGGATGTGAGCGGTATTTCGCTGGGCATGTACAGCGTGTTCACGGTGGGCATCGCGCTGTGGCTGGCCTATGGGCTGGCTCTGGCGGCATGGCCCATCGTGGTGGCCAACGGGATCACGCTCGTGCTGGCGGGCGCCATTCTGGGCATGAAGCTGCGCTACGGCAACCGCGCCCCGCGCTGAGGGCCGTTTGGTGGGCGCTCTGCCCGCATAGGGTGGCTGCTGTCGCCAAGGCGTCTGCGCAGGGGCGTGGCCCGCGTAATCCCCAATGGATGCTGCGGTGCAGGTGCGCGCAGGATGCGTCGTTCTTCACTGACCGAGGTACCCCTCCATGCACTATTTCCGCCTTACCTGTGTTGCCGCTGCTGCGGTTGTCCTTGTGGCTTGCGGTGGTTCTGACGACCCCCCGCGGGGCGCGCTGATCGATCCGCCTGCCACCTTGGCCACGCTGACCGCTGCGCAGATCGATGCCGGCACCCAGGGCAGCGGCCTGCAGGCGATCAGCGGCAAGGCCAAGTGCGACGTGAAAGTCGTTTCGCTGAACTACGCCACCCTGGGCGCGCGCAGTGGCGAGCGTACGAACGCTTCGGGCGTGATGCTGGTGCCTGCGGGAAGCTGCAGCGCCGCATCTGCCCCCCTGGTGGCCTATGCCAAGGGCACCGACGTGCAAAAGCCCCGCACGCTCGCCAACCCGCAAGACAGCGAGACCTTCCTGCTCGCAGCCATGTACGCCGCCCAGGGCTATGCCGTGGTGGCCACCGACTACCTGGGCTTCGCCAAGTCCAACTACAGCTTCCATCCTTACCTGCACGCTGACTCGGAGGCCACCTCTGTCATCGACTCGGTGCGGGCCGCGCGCAACGCTGCGGGCTCTGTGGGGGCCAGCCTCTCTGGCAAGGTGATGTTCACGGGCTACTCGCAGGGCGGACATTCGTCCATGGCCGCACACCGGGCTGCCGAACGCGACTACGGCAGTGAGTTCAACGTGGTGGGCGGTGCGCACCTGGCCGGGCCATACAACCTGTCCGGCTCGCTGCGCGTGCCCGATGCGATTGCCGGGGTGCAGTTCTTCGTGCCCTACCTCGTCACCGCATGGCAGAAGGTCTACGGCGATGTCTACACCGATGTGCGCACGGTGTTCAAGACGCCTTACTCGGGCTATATCGAGAACCTGCTGCCCAGCCCCACGCTGAACTACACCACGCTGGTCACCACCGGTACCTTGCCCGGCGGCACGCCCAACCAGGCCCGTGACGCCGTGTTCCAGCCCGATTTCATCACCGGCTCGCAGACCAGCACCACCCACCCGCTGTATCTGGCGGCCAAAAAGAACGACCTGCTGGGCTGGACCCCCAAGGCGCGTGTGCTGTTGTGCGGCGGAGCCGGCGACCCCACCGTGCCCCCCGCCATCCACCAGGCCGTGATGAAGGCCGACTTTGACGCGCGTGGTGTGACCAACGTGACCTCGGTGGATGTGGACGCCATGGTCCAGGCCGCGTTTGCCCCAGGCGGCGTAGCCCCGACCGACCCCACTTCGGCAGCGTTTGCCACCTACTATGGCGCCTACCACGGCACCTACGAACCGCCGTTCTGCCACGCCCAGGCGCGCGCGTTGTTCGATGCGGTGAAATAAGCCCCGACCGACAAGCAACAAAAAGGCCGCCCCGAGGGCGGCCTTTTTTTTGCTGGGGAAAGCGAGGTTCCGCAGGCGCTTACCAGCGTGCGCGCAGGCGGTCGTAGGCGTAGGTGCCGAACTGGCGCTGTGCCGAGGGCGTGAGGTACACGCGGTCGGCAAACACATAGGCCGTCGGGTTGGCGCTGGGCAGCAGGGTGGAGGTGTTGCACAACGACGAGTTGACCTGCCCGGCACCAATGCCGATGCCGTTACCTGCGTCCACCGAGGTGCAGACCGCGTCCGTGGCGTTGTTGAAGCCGTAGTTGCCCGGCACGCCGGTGTAGAGGTTCACGTAGTAGGCCAGGTCCACATACAGCACGTTGGCACCCAGGTCCACGATGTTCACCAGCAGCCCGTCATTGAAGCGGCTGCTGGCATCCGTCAGAAGTGCCTCGCGGCCGATGGCCTTGGCCCAGGGGGTCTTGCTCAGGTCATAGGTGCCTGCCACCACCACATACTTGGCACCGGCCTGCACCAGGCGGCGGACTTGCGCGGCCATGTCTTCGCCCGCCTTGCGTGCGGCAGCCACCATGGCGGCTTCGGTCTGGGTACCGGCGTTCACGGCGGCCATGCCAGCGATCACGTCGCTGATGCCGCCGGTGACCAGCACCACGTCGCTGGCGCCAAAGCTGCCGCTGGCCACGAAGGCGTCGATCTGCTCGGCCAGGGTGCGCGTGTTGGCATTACCCGCTGCATCCGGCTTGGCCTGAATGCGGGCATTGCCCACGGCATAGCTCAGGCCACCTGCAGAGGCGGGGGTCAGGGCCTTGCCGTAGTTGGCGGCCACCTGCAGGGTCCAGTTGTTCACGCTGCCATCGTTCACCGTGTAGCGCGAGCCGTTCTGGCCCACGTCGGCGTTCGCATCGCCGAAGGCGATGAAGCGCGCGGGCGTGATGGCCGATTCGGTGGTGCTGGAACCGCAGGCCGCGAGCAGGGCGGACGATGCAACTGCGGCGACCAGGGCGGTGCGGCGCATCCAATTTGCTGCCATGTATTTCTCCAGATAAGGTGGCCGTTAGTTTAACGACGCAAAGTCAAGGGATGTAAAGCCAGGGGCTACGATGCCGCCGCGCGCTGCAGGCGGTCGCGCACGCCCTCCCAATCGGAGGTGGCCGGGGGCGTTTCGATCCAGATCAGCTTTACGCCGTTGTCGTCGAAGCCGCGCAGCACAGCAAATAGCTGCTGGGCCGTGGCGGAGGCATCGTCGGGCATGCGGCGCATCACCAGCTCGGACGACTGGGTGCGCAGGGCCGCACGCGCATACACCGCAATGTTGCGGGCCTCGGCGCCCAGCAGGTCGAGGCCGGTCTGCAGCGCCTTAGCGTCCATCAGGCGTACCTTGGCGTTCGGCGCGTAGTGCGCTTCCAGCGTGCCGGACGCACGGGGCGTGTGGTCGGGCAAATCTTCTTTTGAGAGCGGGGCCACGCCGCAGGCCTGCTGGATCTGCTCCCGGGTGATGGCGCCGGGGCGTAAGAGCACGGGCGCGCCCCGAGTGCAATCCACGATGGTGCTTTCAATGCCGACCTCGCACGGTCCGCCATCCAGCACCAGCAGATCGGTGCCGAACTCGCCCTCCACGTGCTGGGCGGTGGTGGGGCTCACGCGGCCAAAACGATTGGCGCTGGGCGCCGCCACGCCCCACACGGGTGGGCCGCCTAGTTCCGGGCTGTCTCCGGGCGCGGCGCAGGCCACCAGCAGTGCGTGGGCTACCGGGTGGGATGGGCAGCGCAGGCCCACGCTGTCCTGCCCGCCCGTGGCGGCCGTGGCCACGCCGGGCAGGCGCGGCAGGATGAGGGTGAGCGGGCCGGGCCAAAACGCGTCGACAAGCTGCTGCGCGAACGCGGGCACCTCGGCGGCGAAGTGGCGGATGCCTTCGGCGTTGGCCACGTGCACGATCAGCGGGTGGTCGCTCGGACGGCCTTTGGCCGCGAAGATCTGCGCCACCGCCGCATCGCTGCTGGCGTCGGCGGCCAGGCCGTAGACCGTTTCGGTCG
>JBCNOJ010000300.1:0-6576 GCA_039593925.1 Acidovorax sp. | reverse complement strand
GAAGTCTTCCAGCAGCGTGGGGCCGCGCGGGGCAGGCCGCAGCGAGTTCTGGTTGTCTGCCACCGGGATGCCCTGATCCGTGGTCAGGACCGGGTGCTTGCCGCCCGCCTGCTGCTGCAGTTCGCCCGCGTTGCCGCGGTACGTGTCGGCCTGGGTGGAAGAGGGAAGGGCAGATGGCGTGGCTTTAGCCGCGCTTCGCGATGTGGGGGTTCGGGCCATGGGCGCTCCTGAAGGGGTCCAATGTGGGAGATAGGGGAAGCCATGATCTTTGGGCGGGGGTGCGTGCAGGGCTGTAAGACGGTGCCCCATGGCCGCGTCATCGGGGGCAGTTGATTGGGGCTGACCACCTCACGGTGATGCACACGTAAGCGCTTGCAACACGTGCGCAGGTGCCATGCCACTTTGTTACGCTTGCCGGTTCCTTCAGAGGGGTTCCCGTGAAAACACAACAATGGATATGGGCCACCGGTCTCTCGCTGCTGGCCATGGGCGCTCAGGCGTTTCAGATCAGCAGCTTTTCACCCCAGGGCGAGGTGGCGCGGGTGCGCCAGGTCGTCGCCAAGTTCGACGCTGCCGCCGTCAACTTTGGCGATCCCAAGGCTGCCGCCCCCATCAGCCTGAGCTGCAGCGACGCCGACGCCACCAAGGGCACAGGCCGTTGGACGGGCGAGCGCGAATGGGTGTTCGATTTCGCGCGCGACCTGCCGCCCGGCGTGCGCTGCACCGCCACAGTCAAGCCAGGGTTCAAATCGGCTGCTGGCGCAGAGTTGACGGGCGCTAAGAGCTATCAATTCAATAGTGGCGGGCCATTCGTGCAGAACGTCCGGCCTGGCACCTACCAATCCATCGACGAAGAACAGTTCTTCGTGCTGCAGCTCAGCGGCCCAGCCACCCTGGCCAGCGTGCAGTCGAACATGTGGTGCACAGCCGATGGTGTTGGCGAGCGCATTCCGGTGCGCCTGATCGAGGGTGCACAGCGGGCCGAGGTGCTCAAGGCGCTGAACCTGGACAAGCGCGCCGCACAAGAGCCTCTGCAGTTCGCGACAGTGGCTTGCAACCGGCGGCTCACTTCGGGCTCGCGCATGCAACTGGTGTACGGCAAGGGCGTGTCCACACCGAGCGGCGTGCCCAACACCGTGGAGCGTCGCTACGACTACACGGTGCGCGAGCCGTTCTCTGCCCAGTTCACTTGCGAGCGTGAAAACGCCCAGGCCGCCTGCTGGCCGATCCTGCCCTTGTCGCTGTCGTTCAACGCCCCGGTGCCGCGCAAGCTGGCCGAGGGTATTCGGCTCAAGTCCGCCAAGGAAACGCTCAAACCCCAGCTGGACAGTGACAAACCGGGCCGCAAGGCGGACCCTGACGAATTGGTGAGCAGCGTGCAGTTTGGCCCCGGCCTGGCAGAAAACACGGCTTTCACCATCGAGCTGCCCAAAGATTTCAAGGACGCAGCCGGCCGCAGCCTGCGCAATGCCGACAACTTCCCGTTGAAGGTGTCCACCAGCGGCACACCGCCGTTGGCCAAGTTTCCCGCCGGCGCATTCGGCGTGGTGGAGCGGTTTGCCGAAGGCGCGCCCGCCGACAAACTGCCAGCCTTGCTGCCGGTCACGCTGCGCAATGTGGAGGCAGCGCTCAAGGTGCAGGGCCTGCAGCCGGGCACCACGGGCTCGGCGCCCGCACCGGCTGGCAAGGTCAGCACACTCAAGCCCCGCACGGACGCCGACATCATTGCCTGGTTCAAGAAAGTGCAGCGTTACGACAGCTACAACGTGAGCCGCAAGCAGGCGCGCCAGGACGTGACGGGCCCGTTGCCCAAGGTGCTCGACGACGACCGCGACTACGTGCAGTCGCGCACCGTGTCGCTGCTTGGCGGCAAGAACGGCGTGAAGACGCTGGACCTGCCCAAGCCTGCGAGCAACGATGTGCGGCCGTTCGAGGTGGTGGGCATTCCGCTCACGCCCGGCTTCCACGTGGTGGAGATCGCATCGCAAAAGCTCGGTGCTTCGCTGCTGGACGAGCGCCTGGGCGAGAACCGCAACATGTATGTGCGCACCTCGGCCCTGGTGACCAACCTGGGCGTGCACTTCAAGCTGGGCCGCGAAAACGCGCTGGCCTGGGTGACCACGCTGGACAAAGGCCAGCCCGTGCAAGGCGCCACCGTGCGCGTGTCCGACTGCCGCGGCAACGAGCTGGCCAACGCCACCACCGATGCCAATGGCGTGGCCCGCATCGAAGGCCTCTCGTCCGACCCTGCACGCTGCAATGACGATGGCTACTACGGCGACGGCGGCAATGCCTACTTTGTGAGCGCCCGCCACAGCGGCGCTGATGGTGTGGAGGACATGGCCTTCACCTGGAGCGACTGGCAGCGTGGCATCGAGCCGTGGCGCTTCAACGTGCCTACCAGCAGCGAGCCGCGCCCCGACGAGCGCGCCCACACGATCTTCGACCGCACGCTGTTCCGCGCGGGCGAAACCGTGTCGATGAAACACCTTTTGCGTACCCAGACCCGCAAAGGTTTTGGACTGCCAGAAGCCACGCCCGACACGCTGGTTGTCACCCATGTGGGCAGCGGCCAGCAGTTCACCCAGCCGCTGGCCTGGCGCGGCACGGCCACGGGTGGCCAAAGCGCGCAGAGCACCTTTGCCATACCGCCCGCTGCCAAGCTCGGCGTGTACCAGGTGGAGTTGCGCAGTGACAGCGAGCGCGGCCGCAGCTTCAGCTCGGGCGAATTCCGCGTGGAAGAGTTCCGCCTTCCCGTGCTGGAAGGGCGCATTGCGCCGGTAGAGAAAAAGGCCCTGGTGCGCGTGCGCTCGGTGCCCACCGACGTGCAGATCAACTACGTCGCGGGCGGCGGTGCTGCCAACCTGCCAGTGCGCGTGTCGGCCCTGGTGCGGGGCCGGTACCTGCAATTTGGCGACTACGACAGCTTCAGCTTCAACCCGCCGCGCAAGCGCGAGCAGAGCAGCGCCAACAGCGACGATGAAGAGGCGACGGCGAGCCAGGACGCGCGCGTGATTGCCGACAAGCTGCCGCTCACGCTGGACCGCAACGGCGCGGGCAAGGTCACCATCGACAACGTGCCCCAGTCGCGCGAGCCGCAGGAGCTGCTGCTGGAGGCCACCTATGCCGACCCCAACGGCGAAGTCCAGACCTTGCGCAGCACGCAGAACCTCTGGCCTGCCGGCGTGGTGGCAGGTATCAAGACCGAGGGCTGGGTGTCGGCGCGCCAGAAGATCCGCTTCCAGGCGCTGGCGCTGCAGCACAACGGCCAGCCGGCCGCCGACACCTCGCTGCAGGTGCAGGCCATTGCACGCATCACCACCAGCACGCGCAAGCGCATGGTGGGGGGCTTTTACAGCTACGACAACCAGAGCGAAACCAAGGACCTGGGCACGCTGTGCAGCGGCAAGAGCGACGCGCGTGGCCTGCTGCTGTGCGAATCCAAGCTGGACGAAGCGGGCGAGGTGGAACTGGTGGTGACCGCCACGGACAAGGATGGCAACACCAGTGTGGCTGCCTCGTCGGTGTGGGTCACGCGCCAGGGCGAACTGTGGTTTGGCGGTGAAGACCATGACCGCATCGACCTGCTGGCCGAGAAGAAGAGCTACCAGCCCGGCGAGACGGCCAAGTTCCAGGTGCGCATGCCGTTCCGCTTTGCCACCGCGCTGGTGGCCGTGGAGCGGGAAGGCATCATCGATACGCAGGTGGTGCAGCTCAACGGGCAAGACCCCACCGTGAGCCTCAAGGTGCAGCCCGACTGGGGGCCCAACGTGTACGTGAGCGTGCTGGCCCTGCGTGGCCGCCTGCGCGAGGTACCGTGGTACAGCTTCTTCACCTGGGGCTTCAAGTCGCCGCGCGAGTGGTGGACCTCGTTCTGGTACGAAGGCAAGGAATACCAGGCGCCCACGGCACTGGTGGACCTCTCCAAGCCCGCGTTCCGCCTGGGCCTGGCCGAGATCCGTGTGGGCACGCAGGCCCACCAGATCGACGTGAAGGTCGTGGCTGATAAGGAAAGCTATGCCGTGCGAGGCAAGGCGCAGGTCACCATCAGCGCCACGCTGCCGGGCGGCAAGCCCGCCGCCAATGCCGAGGTGGCGCTGGCCGCCGTGGACCAAGCGCTGCTGGAGCTGATGCCCAACAACAGCTGGAACGTGCTTGAAGCCATGCTGCAGCGGCGCAGCTGGGGCGTGGAGACATCGACAGCGCAGATGGAAATCATCGGCCGCCGCCACTACGGCAAGAAGGCCGTGCCCGCAGGCGGCGGTGGCGGCAAGGCGCAGACCCGCGAACTGCTGGACACGCTTTTGCTGTGGGAGCCGGCGATCAAGCTGGATGCCAATGGCCAGGCCAAGGTCACGGTGCCGCTGAACGACGCACTCACCACCTTCAAGATCGTGGCGGTGGCCGATGCTGCCACCGGCCTCTTCGGCACCGGCAGCACCAGCATCCGCGCCACGCAAGACCTGCAGATCATCAGCGGCCTGCCACCCCTGGTGCGCGAGGACGACCAGTTCCGCGCGCAAGTCACGCTGCGCAACACCACCAAGGCCGCGATGAAGGTCGAAGTGGCGCCCCGCGCCACGCTGCTGGACTTGAAGCCGCAGATGGTAGACATCCCTGCCGGTGAATCGCGCGAGGTGGCCTGGACGGTGACCGCACCCGCCCAGCTGGCGCAGACCCGTGCGCAAGCCATCCTGTGGGAGATCGAGGCCAAGGACACCGTGGGCGGCGCGCGCGATGCGCTCAAGGCCAGCCAGAAACTCATCCCTGCCGTGCCCCTCACGGTGCAGCAGGCCACGCTGGTGCAGGTGGACGGAAGCTTCAATCTGGACGTGAATCCGCCCGCCGATGCCATCCCTGGCCGGGGCGGCCTCAAGATGTCGCTGCAGCCCAAGCTGGCCGAAGGCTTGCCCGGCGTGCGCGACTGGTGGGCGCGCTACCCGTTCGTCTGCCTGGAGCAAAAGACCAGTAAGGCGGTGGGCCTGCGCGACGGCGCGCTGTGGCAGACCGTGGTGGCACAACTGCCCACGTATCTCGACAGCGACGGCCTGGCCAACTACTTCCCCCCGCGCGACGGCGACGGCAACCGGGGTAGCGACACGCTGACCGCCTACGTGCTGGCCGCCACGCACGAGGCCGCGAGCCTGAACCCGGCCTTTGCGTTGCCCGACGACGTGCGCGCGCCCATGGAGCGCGGACTGATCGGCTTCGTGGAAGGCCGCATCCAGCGCAGCTTCTGGAGCCCGCGCAAGGATCTGGACATGCGCAAGGTGGCCGCGCTCGAAGCGTTGTCGCGCTACGGCAAGGCCCAGGGCCGCATGGTGAGCAGCATCACCATCGCGCCCAACCAGTGGCCCACGCACACGGTGATCGACTGGGTCAACGTGCTCAAGCGCGTGGCCGATGTGCCCCAGCGTGACCAGCGGCTGGCCGAAGCGATGCAGGTGCTGCGCGCACGCCTGTCGTTCCAGGGCACCAAGCTCATCTTCAGCACCGAGCAGGACGACTACTGGTGGTGGCTGATGCAAAACGGCGACGTGAATACCGCACGCCTCATGCTCGCGGTGATGGACGACCCGGCCTGGAAGGACGACATGGGCCGTCTGGCCAACGGCTTCATCAGCCGCCAGCAGGCGGGTGCATGGCACACCACCACGGCCAACCTTTGGGGCGGGCTGGCGCTGGAGAAATTCAGCGCCAAGTTCGAGGCTGTGCCCGTGTCCGGTAGCACCAAGGCCAGCATGGGCGGCAACACTGCCAGCGTCGACTGGAGCAAGGTCGAGCGCGTGAAGGCCAGCGACGCCAGCGGCGCCGCGCACCAGACCACCTGGTTCGGCGCCCCGGCGTCGCCCGGCATGCTGCGCAACAACGACATGTTCCTGGCCTGGGGCAAGGCGGGCGGCAAGGAGAACCTGGCTGTGGCCCACCAGGGCCCGGGCAAGCCCTGGCTCACGCTGCAATCGGTGGCGGCCGTACAGCTCAAGGCGCCGTTCTCGGCGGGCTATACGATCACCAAGACCGTGACACCGGTGGAGCAGGCCAACAAGTCGCTGCCCGCCGGCCAGTACACCCGTGGCGACGTGCTGCGCGTCAAGCTGGAAGTGAACGCCAGCGCCGACATGACTTGGGTGGCCATCACCGACCCGATCCCGGGCGGCGCCACCATTCTGGGCAGCGGCCTGGGCCGTGACTCGGCCATCGCCACGCAGGGCGAAAAGCGCAGCGGTGCGGGCTGGCCGGCGTTCGAGGAACGCAGCTTTGAGTCCTTCCGCAGCTATTACGAGTACCTGCCCAAGGGCACGGTCAGCATGGAATACACCGTGCGGCTGAACAATGTGGGCGACTTCGCGTTGCCCCCGAGCCGTGTGGAAGCCATGTACGCACCCGAGATGTTTGGCGAGGCGCCGAATGCGCGGGTGAAGGTGGAAGCCGCGCGATGACAGGGCTACCCTGTGCGCAGCTTGCGCGTTGGGCAGCGTCTGCCGGTCGGATTCGCCGATGGGCGTGAAGCAACGCGCCACGCGGCGACGCCGGGCCGTGCACCAGGGCCCGGCGTCGCCCGCTGCGCCCAGCAAC
>JBCNOJ010000030.1:0-19406 GCA_039593925.1 Acidovorax sp. | reverse complement strand
CGAACGAGATGGGTGGCTAGCGCGGCCCCGTGCCGCCTGCCGGGCGCGCGCTGGGTCGGCCCACCGTGCTGGCGTTGACTGCCACTGCCAAGCCCGCCGTGATGAAGGAAATCACGGCTCAGTTTGGCATCGCCGCCAAGAACGTGGTGCAGACCGCTGCCTTTCGGCCCAACCTGCACCTGGCGGTGGAGCCCCTGGCTCGCACAGCGGACCGGCTGCCCCGCGCGCTGGACCTGGTCGCCGCCAGCGAAGGCGCAGGCATCGTCTACACCACTACCGTGAAGTGCGCGCAAGAGCTGCACGACAAACTCGCTGCCGCGGGAGAGTCCGTGGGCCTGTACCATGGCCGCCTGCCGGCAGCCGAACGCGCCCAGGCACAAGATGCGTTCATGGAGGGGCGCGTGCGCGTGATGGTGGCCACCAACGCATTTGGCCTTGGCATCGACAAGCCCGACATCCGTTTCGTGCTGCACTACCAAATGCCCGCCAGCATCGACGCTTATTACCAGGAGGCGGGCCGCGCGGGCCGTGATGGCAACGACGCGCGCTGCACGCTGCTGTATGTGCGGCAAGACCGCGCGCTGCAGCAGTTTTTCATGTCTGGCCGCTACCCTGCGCTGGACCAGCTGCAGGCGGTATACACCACGCTGCTGGCCCCGGCTCCCGAAGAGGGCTGGACGTCTGACGCCATCGCCGAGGCCGTTGAGGTGCCGCGCAGCAAGACACTCGTGGCACTGAGTTTGCTGCGCAACCACAAGGTGGTGCGCCGCGACCGTTCAGGCCGCTTCAACCTGGCCCGTGATGTGGACGGCCCTGTGCTGGAACAGTTGCTGTCCGGCTACCAAAGCCGCCGCGCGCAGGACGGCGCCACGCTCGAAGCCATGGTGGCCTATGCCCAGGGCGGGCGCTGCCGCTGGCATGGGGTGCTGTCGGCTCTGGGCGAAGAGCCCGCCTTCGATGCCTGCGGTTGCTGCGACAACTGCGCGCGCATGGCCGCGCTGCTGCCGTTTGCCAGCGCTGCTGCCACGCCAGAGCAACCGATTGAGGTGCCGCTGGACACACCACGCCCCACGCCCCCCCGTTTCACAGACGGCCAGACGGTGCGCGCGCGGCGTTACGGCGCGGGCCAGGTGGTCGAAGCCAGCCCGCACGCGGTGACTGTGGAGTTTCCCAATGGCACGCGGCGTACGTTTTTGCCGGAATTCGTGCGCGCCGCACGGGTGCGTGTGGCAGCCAACGCCTCCAGGGCGGTTGAGGAACCGGCGCTTCAGGCGGCTTGATGGAGTCCGTTGCTGCGGGCTTCAGCGAACCCGCCAAATGGCGGCGCGTGCGAGCGGATCGATCCAAAAAAAGCCGGTGCATCGCTCCGGTTTTTTTGGGGGGTTTGGATGGGCCCAGCGCCAAGGGAAAGCGCCTGGGCCGAGGCCGTCTCAGTCGTCGCTGCTGGCCAGGCTGATGAGGATGCGCAGGACGTACCAGAGCATCAGCGCAATCGAAGCAAACAGGTGCAGTGCGGCGCCCGCGGGGCGGTCGGCAGGGTAGTCGCGGATGATGCGTGAGGTGTCGTACAGCACGCAGGCACCTGCGAACAGCACCATGATCCCCGAGAACCAGATGTCCAGCTTGAAGCCGAAGATGGCGCCTGCAATGATGGTGCCCAGGGCCACCAGGCCGCCCACCTTCAGGATGCCGCCCAGGAAGGAAAAGTCCGTCTTGGTGGTGAACGCTGTCCAGGTGAGCGCGCCCACCAGCAGCAGCGTGATGAACGCCGCAGCACCAATGGCGCCCGGCGCCACCAGCTGGGCAATGCCAAACATGGGTGCAAAGATCAGCCCTTCGGCCAGCACATACAGGCCCAGGCCCATCAGTTGCGTTTGCGGGTTCTCTGCGTTGTCGGCCAGGTGCGAGGCCAGCCAGCCGACCAGCATGAACGCTCCCATGACGCCCAGCCACAGGAACTTGTTGCCGCTGGCCAGCAGCATCTTGGCGGCCGCCCCCGAGAAGCCGGTCACCATCAGCACGGTCGACAGCACGACGAACGCGATCACTGCCGCGCCCAGGTGTTTGTAGGTGGAAACAATGAAGTCGCGCCGTTCGAACGGTGCGCCTTCTGGGGTGGTCGGGGTCAGGGCATTAGACTGCATGGCGGTTTTCCTCCGTTGATTTGGTGGTGCAAATACAGGAGGAGCACCCCACGGGCGCCCCTCCCTCCCTCTCTTTTTGTATGGAATGGTGCCGTCAGGCGGCGGCCAGTTGCGCCTCGTGCGCGGCGCGCAGCTTGCGGTTGGACCAGACGCCTGCAGCGCCCACCAGCGTCAGCAAGATCGCGAAGATCCAGGTGCCCGCACCGCTGAACGACTTGGCCGACGATGTGGCCTCGGCCTGCAGGCGCTGCTTGGTGGCTTCGTAGCTGATGACGGCGGTGCCATCCACCGAGACTTCATAGACCATGTCGTGGTCGCTGCCGTCTACCAAGGCGGTCACCTTCTCGTCGATCAGGTTGCCCACCAGCTGCTGCGGTGTGCTGTAGTCGATGCGCAGCTTGCGCACTTCGGAACCCGGGGTATCGGGCTGCACACTGATCTCGTAGTACTTCTTGGTGGCGCGGCGCTTGCGCTTGACGGTCACTTCGGCCGCCTGCGTGACGGTTCCAGACACGGTTTGCAAGCTTTCGCGCGCAGCGTAGGCATGGTCGCCCTCCGCCTTCCAGCCGCTGTAAATCGACAGCCCGATCAGGCCAGGTCCGGCCAGCAGCAACAGCCATGCATAGCCGGTAATGAAAATCAAAATCTTGCGGACGAACCCAGGCATCACAACCCTCTCTCTCTTCTGTTTGAAATAATGATTTTTGGTACTGCGTGCCGCCGGGCGTTGCACCACTTTGGCGACAAGGCCGCGATGATCTTCGAAATTGCGGTATCGAATGTAAAAAGTTGTTGGTTCGTGGCGGGCGTGCCGAACTGGACAAAATGGTGAAGAGGCGTGCGCCCTTAGCGCTGTATGGCAGGTTGGATACGACCGCCAAAACGGTTTTTTTGCGGTCGTTTCGGCGCAGCGGCTTGTTGCGAGTTGCTACGTTTTGAAGCGCCGATGTGGTGTTGGCAACGCCGTCGCCATGGACCGTGCAGCACACAAGAAAAAAGCCTGCACCGAAAACGATGCAGGCCTTTGATTCAGCGCAAAAAGGGAGGCTTTAAAACGGGATGTCGTCGTCCATGTCGTCAAAGCCCGAAGCAGCACGGGGCGGCTGAGCCACCGGTGCCGGTGCAGGGCGCTGGGCCGGTGCTGCCATGGGGCGTGGGGGCGGCGCGGCGCGGCGTGGGGCCTGGTCGTAGCCACCTTGGTCGCCACCACCGCCATAGCCGCCGTCGTCATACCCGCCGCCGCCTTGCTGGCCGCCACCCATGCCCTGGCGGCTGCCTAGCATCTGCATCTGGTCGGCGCGGATTTCGGTGCTGTACTTTTCAACGCCGCTTTGGTCGGTCCACTTGCGCGTGCGCAAGCTGCCTTCCACATACACCTGCGAGCCTTTGCGCAGGTACTGGCCCACTATTTCGGCCAGGCGGCCGTTGAAGACCACGCGGTGCCACTCGGTGGCTTCCTTCATTTCGCCCGACTGTTTGTCTTTCCACTTATCGGTGGTGGCGATCGTCACGTTGGCCACTTGGTCGCCGCTGGGAAACGTGCGCATTTCGGGGTCGCGACCCAGGTTGCCGACGATGATGACTTTGTTGATGGATGCCATGGTGCTGTTAGTGCCTTTTCGGGTAACGGGGAAGCGCCGGATTTGGAGGAAGTTTCCGGGCGCCAAACGCGCCATTGTGCCGCAAAGGCACCCATGTGGCATCCACTTGGCACCCTCGTGGCGCCTGCCTGGCGGCCCGGGCGGTTGGGCCTCAGTGCCCGCTGCGCCCCACAGGCTGCAGCGGCCAGGTCAGCACCAGCCAAAGTGCCGTCAGCAAGGCCGTGGTCGCGAACAGGCCGGGCGCCCCGGCCCATTTCACCAATGCGCCGCCCAGTGCGCCGCCGGCAAACAGGCCCAGCGACTGCAAGGTGTTGTAGCTGCCCAGTGCAGCGCCACGCAGCGCGGCAGGTGCCATGCGCGACACCAGGCTGGGCTGGCTGGCCTCCAACGCGTTGAACCCGCAGAAAAACACAAACATCAGCGGCCCCAGCACCCACAGCGTAGGCGCCACGCCGCTGGCCGCAAGGCCGCCCAGACCCACCTGGACCAACAGAATCAGCCCAATGGCGCCCAGCAGCGCTGCGCGCAGGCGCCCGGCGCGTTCCAGCGCAAACAGGCCGCCCATGGCACCAAATGACAGTACCACCGCGGGAAGGTACACCTGCCAATGGTGGTCCTTGGCAAGCCCGGCCTGTACCAGCATGGCGGGCACCGCCACCCACATGGACAGTTGCACGGTGTGCAGCACAAAAACGCCCAGGTTCAGGCGCAACAGGTCGGGGTGGGCCCACACATCGGCCAGACGGCCGCGGGGCGCGTTCTTGTGTTGTGGCGGCTCGGGTGGAACCCACCACACTACGACGGCAATGCCAGCCAGTGCCAGCGCGCAGGTCAGGCCAAACAGTCCCGCCAGGCCGATGTGTGCCGTCAGAACCGGCGACGCGACGAGCGCCACTGCAAACATCAGCCCGATGCTGCCGCCCACCAGCGCCATCGCCTTGGTGCGCACCCCGTCCCGTGTCTGGTCCGCCAGCAGCGCCGTGACGGCAGCCGATACGGCGCCCGCGCCCTGCAGCGCACGGCCCACCAGCAGCCCGGTCAATGAATCCGCCACCGCGGCCAGCAGGCTGCCCCCGGCAAATACCAGCAGTCCAAACACGATCACGCGCTTGCGGCCAAACCGGTCAGAGGCCAGGCCCAGAGGCAGTTGCAGAACGGCCTGTGTCAGGCCGTAGATCCCCATTGCCAACCCCACCAGCGCCGGATCGTCGCCGCCGGGGTACTTGCGCGCCTCCAGGGCAAACACGGGCAGCACCAGGAACAGGCCCAGCATGCGCAGCGCGAAGATGAGCGCCAGGCTGATGCTGGAGCGGCGCTCCAGAGCGGTCATGTGGGTGCTGGGGGTAGGGCGCCGCGATGCAGCGGCGGCTGACAGGGAAGAAGAATCCGGCACGGTGTGCGCTATGGCCCGAAGAAGCAAAAGCGGGATTTTCGCCCATTGGCCGCCCGGCTGCCGCAGCGGCGGTTGAGCAGGTGGCTGGGCTTTCAGTTCGGGGTGCGCCGCTGGCGCCAGTCCATCCACCCGATGCGGGCCAGCAAAACCGCCAGCAGGCCCAGCGCCCAGGGGTGGTCGATGGGTGTGGGAATGCTCGATCCGTCACGCGGCTTGGCGGAGCCAGACGGTGTGCTGCCGCTGCGGCTGCTCTCACTGCCACCTGCAGCCCGGCCCCGTGTGTTGTCTCCGGCAGCCAGTGCCACAACCGCTCCATCCGCCAGCTCGCCGGGCGGGTACATCGCCAGGGTGACCACGGCAGTTTCACCGGCGGCGAGCCCCATCGACTTGGTATTCACGGGCGCAGCAGGGGCGCGTACCTCCGCGCGGGCGACAAATGTCGTGCCCAGCAGGCACAGGGCGGCACACATGCACAGCGCCGTCGGACTGCGCTTTGAAGCGGGCCAGTGGGCTGACAGGGGCTGCGTCAAAGCGCGTATGCAGGGCATGGTCGGCAGCGGGGCGGGCGGCCAGGGGCCAGGGCGGGAGGGGAGTGCGGAGTCCGGTGATCGGAGCCTACTGGCCGGTGCCATTCTTCGCTTGACTGTGCGTTTGCGGGTTTCTTGATTTTGCGTGGCAAGGTACCTGTGCAGCTGCGTGGAACGTGCTGCCCCGCGTGCTGGGGTGTCCCAAGGCAAAGATGCACGGAAATCAGAGCCAAAAATGCCTTTTTCGCTCTTCTGAGAAGCGCTTTTAGCTCTTGATTTAATAGCATTCTTTGCGGCCGCCCTACGGCGCCTCGGTGTCCGTGCTGCCAGCGTCTGACATTGCCCTCGCCTATCATGGTGGGTTTTCCCGCACCGAGCCCGCCCGTGACCCCACCCCCCGTTGCCGACGACCGATCTGCCCGACCTGACGAGGGGGCTTACCTCGCCCGCGCCCTGCGCGAGCAGCGCATCAGCATCCGGGGGGCGCGCACGCACAACCTCAAGAACATTGACCTCGACATTCCGCGCAACCAGCTGGTGGTGATCACCGGGCTGTCGGGTTCGGGCAAGTCCAGCCTCGCGTTTGACACGCTGTATGCCGAGGGCCAGCGGCGTTATGTGGAGAGCCTGTCGGCCTACGCACGGCAATTCCTGGGGCGGCTCGACAAACCCGATGTCGATCTGATCGAGGGCCTGTCGCCCGCCATCAGCATCGAGCAGAAGGCCACCAGCCACAACCCGCGCTCCACCGTCGGCACGGTGACGGAGATCCACGACTACCTGCGGCTTTTGTACGCCCGCGCAGGCACGCCCTACTGCCCCGACCACGGCCTGCCGCTGGCCGCGCAGACGGTGAGCCAGATGGTGGACGCCGTGCTGGCGCTGCCCGAAGACACCAAGCTCATGATCCTGGCCCCCGTGGCGCGCGAGAAGAAGGGCGAGTTCACCGAGCTGTTTGCGCAGATGCAGGCGCTGGGCTACATCCGCTTTCGGGTGGACGGGCAAATTTACGAGCACGAGAGCCTGCCCCAGCTCAAGAAAACCGAGAAGCACAACATCGACGTGGTGATCGACCGCGTGAAGGTGCGCGCCGACCTGCAGCAGCGCCTGGCCGAAAGCATCGAGGCCGCCCTGCGCGTGGGCGGGCACGAGGGCAATGGCCGCGTGCTGGCACTGGAAATGGACACGGGCCAGGAACACCTGTTCAGCAGCAAGTTCGCCTGCCCGGTGTGCAGCTATTCGCTGGCCGAGCTGGAGCCGCGCCTGTTCTCGTTCAACTCGCCCATGGGCGCCTGCCCGGCCTGCGACGGCATCGGGCAGCGCGAGGTGTTCGACCCCGAGCGGGTGGTGGCCTTCCCGTCGCTGAGTCTGGCCAGCGGCGCCATCAAGGGGTGGGACCGGCGCAACGGCTATTACTTTGCGATGCTTGAAAGCCTGGCCGCGCACTACGGATTTGATGTGGAGGCACCGTTTGAATCGCTGCCTGCCAAGGTGCAGCAGGCCGTGCTGCACGGCTCGGGCGATGAAGAGATCGCGTTTCGCTACATCCTGGACAGCGGGGCCAACAAGGGCAAGGTCCACACCAAGAAACATCCCTTCGAAGGCATCCTGCCCAACATGGCCCGGCGCTACCGCGAGACCGATTCGGTCGTCGTGCGCGAAGACCTGGCCCGCTTTCGCAGCAGCCAGCCCTGCCCCGAATGCCACGGCACGCGCCTGCGCCGCGAGGCCCGCCATGTGAAGGTGGGCGAAGGCGAACAGGCCCGAGCCATCTACGAAGTGAGTCACGCCACGCTCAGCGGTGCGCATGCATGGTTTGAGGCCCTGCGCCTGACGGGCGCCAAGGCCGAGATCGCCGACAAGGTGGTGCGCGAGATCGCCACGCGATTGCAGTTTTTGAACGACGTGGGCTTGAGCTACTTAAGCCTGGACCGCAGCGCCGAAACGCTCTCGGGCGGCGAGGCGCAGCGCATCCGCCTGGCATCGCAGATCGGATCGGGCCTCACGGGCGTGATGTATGTGCTGGACGAGCCCAGCATCGGCCTGCACCAGCGCGATAACGACCGGCTGATTGCCACGCTGCAGCACCTCCGCGACATTGGCAACAGCGTGATCGTGGTGGAGCACGACGAAGACATGATGCGCGCTGCCGACCATGTGATCGACATGGGCCCCGGCGCAGGCGTGCACGGCGGGCGGGTGATGGCGCAGGGCACGTATGACGAAGTGCGTGCCAATGCGCAGTCGCTCACGGGCCAATACCTGTCGGGAACGCGCACCATCGCCGTGCCAAAGCGCCGCACACCATGGCTGCCGGTGTTGGAGCAGCCTGCGCCGGTGGTGGAAGCCAAAGCCAAATCACGCTTTCCGCAGACCGAGGCCAGCAAGCGCCGCGCCGAGCAGAAAGCCGCGCGATTGGCCGAACACCACGCCCGTCAGGGCGCTGTGCAGGCGCTGCAAGTGGTGGGTGCCACGGGCAACAATTTGACGGGTGTCACGGTGGACTTCCCCGTGGGCTTGCTCACCTGCGTGACCGGCGTCTCAGGATCGGGCAAGAGCACGCTGGTCAACGACACGCTGTATGCCGCCGTCGCACGGCAGGTTCACCGCGCGCACGAAGAACCGGCCGCGCACGAAGAAATCGTGGGCATCGAGTATTTCGACAAGGTCATCAACGTAGACCAAAGCCCCATTGGCCGCACACCGCGCAGCAACCCTGCGACTTACACGGGCCTGTTCACCCCCATCCGCGAACTGATGGCCGAGACCAACACCGCCAAAGAGCGCGGCTATGGCCCCGGGCGCTTCAGCTTTAACGTGTCGCAGTCTTCGGGCGGTGGCCGTTGCGAAGCCTGCCAGGGCGATGGCGTGGTGAAGGTGGAGATGCACTTCTTGCCCGATGTGTACGTGCCCTGCGACATCTGCCACGGCCAGCGCTACAACCGCGAAACGCTCGAAGTGCAGTGGAAGGGCAAGAACATCGCGCAGATCCTGGAGCTGACGGTGGAAGACGCTGCGGCGTACTTCAAAGATGTTCCCACCATTGCACGCAAGCTGCAGACGCTGCTGGATGTGGGCCTCTCCTACGTCCGCCTGGGCCAGGCCGCCACCACGCTGTCTGGCGGCGAGGCGCAGCGTGTGAAGCTGGCGCAGGAGCTGAGCAAGCGCGACACCGGCCGCACGCTTTACATCCTGGACGAACCCACCACCGGCCTGCACTTTGCCGACATCGACCTGCTGCTCAAGGTGCTGCACCAGCTGCGCGATGCGGGCAACACCATCGTCATCATCGAACACAACCTCGACGTGATCAAAACCGCCGACTGGCTCATCGACATGGGCCCCGAGGGCGGTGCGGGCGGCGGCACCGTGGTGGGCGTGGGCACGCCGGAGGAACTGGCGGCCAACCCGGCCAGCCACACGGGGCGGTATCTGGCGCCCTACCTTCAGTCAAAGTCTGAATGAAAATGGCTGCTAGCGCCCGACCCATCAGCGCAAGCAGCTATCACAAATGTAGCATTTGCGCTTGAATCACTGCAGGCGGCGGGCCACTTCGGCGTCCAGCGATCCCATGAAGGTTTCCACCGCGCGGGTGTAGTCGCTGTCCAGGCCCAGTTGGGCGTTGATTTCGCCGTGGCTCAGGTCCTGCGGCAACACTTCTGCGCGGCCGCCCTGGTTGCGCACGTGGCGGGCCATGGCGTCGGCCTGGGTGCAGGGCTGGTCTGCGCGCTCGGTGGAGCACACCATCTGCATCGCTGGCGCGCCTGGCGTCCATTGGTGGAAGGGCGACAGCGCCACCCAGTAGGCCGGGTCGGTGCCAAAGGCATCGTCGTACAGCGGCATGTGCGGGCCGCGCATGTAGGCGGGTACGTTCATCACCGCACTGTCGAGCGACACGGTGCCCAGCCAGGGCCACGCGCCTTCACGCAGCGCCTGGGGCGCGCGGGCATTGAGCAGGGCCACCAGGTGAGCCCCAGCGGAGTGGCCCATGAGGATGAAGCGGCTCGGGTCGCCGCCCCAGGTGGAAACGCGCTGCTGCGCGGCCATCAGGGCGGCCTGCACATCGCGCTCCTGCACGGCCACGGGCGTGTCGGGCAGCATGCGGTAGTTGATGGAGATGAAGACAAAGCCTTTGGGCACCCAGCGGCTCACCTTCTCCTGCACCACGCGGCCCATGGCCTTGTCGCCATACCGCCAGCCGCCGCCGTGCACCATGAAGATGACGGGGGCGCGCACGGCGCTGGCGATCAGGCTGCTGGTGCCCGTAGTGGGGCTGGTGGGTACGTACACATCCATGCGCTGCGCCGGGTCTGCACCATAGGGCACATCGGCAATGCGCAGTACGCCGGCGGGCAAGGCGGCCTCGGCGGTGGCGGCCTGGCGTTGGGCGATGAGGGCGCGCAGGCGGCCCCCGTTGTGTGGGGTCGTCTGGGCCTGCACGCTGGTGGCGGCCAGCGTGAGAGCTGCGAGGGAGGTCACGGTCAGAAGATGGCGCAGAGACATGGGAAGGCTCCTGGAAGGAAAAGTGGAAATCAGAGGGACAAGCAAGAGGGCATGTTTCAACCAGACCGTTCACGCTGAGCCTGTCGAAGCGCCGTGCATGGCTTCGACAAACTCAGCCCGAACAGATATCTCTAGCGCTCAGAGGCCAGGCACCGGCGACAAACTCAAGGCCGCACAGGGCAGACCATGGCCGTGCCGTTAGCGTCGTAACAGGTGGCGCTACGGCTCAACCCACTGTCCTTGCTGTAGCTGCTTTGCGTCTGCACGCTGTTGCCGGTGGCCGCACTGGTGGCGGTGGAGGTGCGGGCCTGCGTCACGGTGCCATCGGCGTTGCGCGTTGCGCCGCCGCTGCTTTGTAGACTGCCCTGCGCGTTCTGGGCTGCCACCGTGCCGCTGTGGCCGGCACTGCCGTCTGCGCTGCGCGTGGTGCTGCCCTGGCGCATGGCCGTGCCGCCCTGCGTACCCACGGCAGCGCCGCGGCGCGTCACGCTGGCGTTGCCCTGCCCGTCGGTGGTGGTGGTGCGGCCGCGCAGCATGGCGCCGTTCGGGCCGCTGCGGGTGACGCCGGTGTGGGCGGTGCGGCTGCCATCGGCGTTGTGCTCCACGCTGTGGCGGGTGCGGGCCTGTGCGTCTGCCGGCGCGGCCAGCGTCAATACGGCGCTGAGCCCCACGGCAGTGACGGCAGAGAAAACAAAGAGGCCTGCAGCCAGCGCGGGGCGTTGCAGCAGTTCGTCGTCAGTGGGGTGGGTCGGCAAGGGCATGGTGGTCAGCTCCAAGAGTGGCAATGCCAGCACTGTGGCGTGCCGATGTGAGCCATTGATGGCGAAAAACCGCCGATGTATGACAAACCATGACAAACCATGACAAACGCCGGGGGCGCCGTCATGCCTTGTCATGCCTGGTGGCGCGCGGCCCCCGGTACCGCCTACCATTGCAGGCACATCGCCCATCTTGTCGCCCTCCTCGTGACGCTGCCCCCCGCCCATGACCGACACCCTGGCCAAGATCCTGGTTGCTGACGACGAGCCCGACCTGCGCGCCCTGCTGCAGCGCTACCTGAGCGACCAGGGTTACACCGTGCGCGCGGTCGATGGCGCCGGCCCGCTGAATGTGCTGCTGCAGCGCGAGCGGTTCGACGTGCTGGTGCTTGATGTGATGATGCCGGGCGAGGACGGCCTGTCCATCTGCCGCCGCCTGCGCGCACAGGGCGAGACCATTCCCATCCTGATGCTCACCGCGCGGGGCGACCCGGTGGACCGCATCATCGGCCTGGAGATGGGGGCCGACGATTACCTGCCCAAGCCGTTCAATCCGCGCGAGCTGCTGGCGCGCATCCAGGCCATGGTGCGCCGCCAGCGTTTGCTGGGTGCGCACACCGGGCCGCAGGGTGTGCGCGAGCGCCTGGGGTTTGGCGACTTTGTGCTGTTGCCGGCGGAGCGGCGGCTGGAAAAGGCGGGGCAGGATATTCCCCTGACCACCGGCGAATTCGCGCTGCTGCTGGCGCTGGCGCAAAACCCGCAGCGCCCGCTCGGCCGCGACCGGCTCATGGCGCTGGCCTATGGCCCGGATCACACTGCCACCGACCGCAGCATCGACGTGCAGATCATGCGGCTGCGCAAACTCGTCGAGGCCGACCCGACCCAGCCGCGCCACATCCGCACCGTCTGGGGCGTGGGCTACGTGTTCGTGCCCGAGGGTGCGGCGGCGGGCGGTTCGGCCGGTGCGGGCGAGGCTGCACGATGAACACCACACCACAGGCCCCCGCCCCCGAGGCACCACCGCCCCGCCGCGTGAGCGGGTGGCCGCGCAGCCTGCTGGGGCGCAATCTGCTGCTGATTGCGGCGCTGATTGTGTTGGGCCAGCTGGTGGCCATGGTGCTGGTGCGGCAAATGATCCTCCAGCCCCGTGTGACCGTGGTGGCCGATGGTGTGGCGCGCAACGTCGCTGCACTGCGCGCGGGGCTGCAGGTGCTGCCGCCCGTGCAGCGCGCGGCCTTTGTCGATGCCTTCAACCGCCAGACGGTGGCAGCCTTGCCGGTAGGTGCCGCGGAAAGCGCGGCGCGGCGCGCGCTGCTGTCGCCCATGGAGCGGCAATTCCTGCGGGCTGTGGCGCGCCGCATGGGCGTGGACGATGCCGCTGCCCCGGCACAGCCCCTGTGGCGGCGCGACAGCCAGGGTGTGCTGGCCCTGCGCGTGGTGCACGAGGGGGCGGACTACTGGCTCAACCTGCCCAGCCTGTTTCCCACGCGCGAGTTCACGGGCGCCTGGCTGGCCGCCACGCTGGCCAGCATGCTGCTGGCGCTGCTGGGCGCCTGGTGGCTGCAGCGGCACATCAACCGGCCGCTGGCGCAGGTGGTGAAAGCCGCCCGGCAGCTGGCGCAAGACCAGCCACCCGCCCCGCTGCCGGAAGACGGCCCTGAGGAAATCGCCACGGTGGGCCGCAGCTTCAACCAGATGGCGCAGAGCCTGGCCGCCGCGGACGACGAGCGTGCGCTGATGCTGGCAGGCGTATCGCACGATCTGCGCACCCCGCTGACCAAGCTGCGGCTGGGGGTGGAGATTGCCCAGGCCCGGCTCGACCCCGACCTGGCCGCCAGCATGGTGCGCAGCATGGACGAGATGGATGCCATCGTGGGCCAGTTCCTGGACTTCGCGCGCATCGGCCAGGCCGAAACCCCGCAGAATGCGTCGCTCAACGACCTGGCCCGCGCCGTGGCAGAAGCGCAAGCCGATCACGGACGCGTGGTGGTGCTGGAGTTGGGCGAACTGCCCGCAGTGTCGCTGCGCCCGCAAGCACTGCGCCGCGCCATGGACAACCTGGTGGAAAACGCCTGGCGGCATGGCGCTGCGCCCGTGGTGCTGCGCACGGGCCAGGGAGGTGACGGGGGCGGGGTGTGGCTGGAGGTGCAGGACCACGGCCCTGGCGTCGCGCCCGCCGAGCTGAACCGCCTGCGCCAACCCTTTGCACGTGGCGGCGGCGGGGCGCGCTCCGGTGCCCCGGGGGCCGGGCTGGGCCTGGCCATCGTGGAGCGTGTCGCGCGCAGCCACGGCGGGCGGCTCGATGTGTTGAGCGCGCCCGGCCAAGGGCTGCGGGCCCGGTTGGTACTGCCGCTGGCTGCAAAACATCAAGCCAAAACCGGCGCTGACGCTTGATGTGAAAGCGCTGAAAGCTATCAAATGAATAGCTGATCGATGGCTGAACCATGGCGGGTGCTGCGGCCGCGTCCAAGGCTTGCTGCACCGCGTCTGCCGCCTTCTGCAGCTGGCAGAGCGTGGCACACACAGCGCACAGTCCATTGGCAGGGGAGGCAACTTCCCGCTGGCAGGGCCGGAACCGTCTGTGTTGCAAATCCCATTCGAGAACAGTGCTGTATCGTGCCTTTGCAGGGTTTTGTGGCGCAGGCTGAAGCGCGCGGCGCGGCTGGAGAATAATGCGCCACCACCCGCCCTTCGGAGCCTCGCATGCATTCCATCACCCTGCGTTTCCTGGCGTCGCACGACGCCCTGCCCCAGGCCGGCCGCGTGCCAGGCGGCACCGTGCTGCGGTGGGTCGACGAAGCGGGCTATGCGTGTGCCAGCGCCTGGGCCAAGGGCCCGTGCGTGACGGAGTTCGTGAGCGGTGCGCACTTTGTGCGGCCCATCCGGCCCGGCGATCTGGTGGAGGTGCATGCGCGCCTGAGCTACACCACTGACAACGGCATGTGTCTGGCGGTGGAGGTGCGCAGTGGTGGCATCCAGGGTGCGGCGATGGAAGATGTGGTGCACTGTGTGGCGGTGTACGTCGCCATCGGCGACGATGACCAACCGCGCGCCGTAGACAGGTGGACGCCGGACACCCCCGGTGACATCGCGCTGGCCCAGCGCGTCAAGGCGCACCTGGACGCGGCGCGAGCGGCGCAGTGATGGCAGGCACGCCCCGCGCTACGGCGTCTTCTTCTGAACCCGGTTCACAACTGCCCTTGCGGCCGCGCGACCTGCTGGCCGCGCTCGTCGTGGTCATCCTGTGGGGCGTGAATTTTGTCTTCATGAAGTGGGGCCTGCGCAGCTTCAGCCCCTTTCAGCTGGGTGCCGCCCGTTATCTGTGCGCGGCTTTGCCTCTGGTACTGCTGGTGCGTCCCCCGCGTGTGCACTGGCGGTGGGTGCTGTTGTTCGGACTCTTCCAGGGTGTGGGTCAGTTTGGCTTTTTGTTTGTGGGGCTCAAGGTGGGCATGACGGCGGGCCTGGCCAGCGTGCTGCTGCAAACCCAGGTGTTCTTCACGGCCTTGTTTGGCTTTGCACTGCTGCACGAGCGGCCCGGCCCGCCGCTGCGCTGGGGCATGGCGCTTGCCGCGCTGGGGCTTGTGTGTTTTGCGATGAACTATGTCGGGCCCGGCTCGGGCGTGAGTGCCGTGGCTGCCACCACGCTGGGCGGGCTGCTGCTCACCCTGTGCGGGGCGGCCATGTGGGCAGCCTCCAACATCATGGCCCGGCTGGCACAGCAGCAAAGCCCGGGATATGACCCGCTGGCATTCGTGATCTGGAGCAGCCTGGTGCCCGTGCTGCCGTTTGTGGCGCTGTCCGCTGCTTTCGATCCCGACGCCGCACGCTGGCTGCAGTGGCAAACCATCGCCGCAGTACCGCTCTTGGGCTGGGCCGCCGTGGCCTACCTGGGCTGGGCGGCCACCATCACCGGTTATGCGCTGTGGACGAACCTGCTGCAGCGCTACCCGGCCAACCGCGTGGCGCCGTTCAGCCTGGCAGTGCCGGTGGTGGGGCTGACGGCAGGCTGGGTCTTGCTGGATGAGACCGTAGCGCCCTGGCAGTGGGCCGGCATTGCGCTGGTGGTGGCGGCCCTCGCCTGCGTGGTGCTGGGCCCCAGGTTTCAAAAAAAATAAGCCTCTAGCGCTTGATGGGCAAGCGCTGACAGCTATCAAAAACATAGTTTGCTATAGCGCCTTGCCCCATCCTTGCCCCATCAATTGATCGGCCTGCCGTGTCGGCCGATCATGGTCATGTCGACGAATTCGGAACCGTTGCGCTTGTCCGGGCTGAATGTCACCTCGAACCCGCCCAAATCGACTTTCATGGTGGACAGCGCCTGCATGAACCCGGTGCGGCTCAACGCGGGGCCGGCGCGGGTCAGGGCCTCGCAGAGCACCTTGGCGGCGATGAAGCCTTCGAACGAGATGTAGTCTGGCTTGGCACCGGGCGCGCCTGTGCTGCGCAGCAGGCGGTTGTATTCCTTGCTCACCTCTGCCACCTGCTTGAAAGGGTTGGGGACCAGCTGCGTGACCGAGATGCCAAACGCCTGCTCGCCCAGCTCCTCGGCCAGCTGCCCGGCGCCCACCAGGCTGCGCGCGTAGTAGGGTGGCTTGCGCCCGGTGGCTGCCTGGTAGCCTTTGATGAACGCGACGGCATCGGTGCCGGACACGCCCAGCAAGAAGGCCTGCGCGTCCACCGCAGCCAGCTGCTGGATCGCTTCACCCGGCTGTGCGGAGTTGTTCGGCATGCTGCCAATGCCGGTGAGCGTGGCGCCATATTTGTCCAGCAGGGGCCGCAGTTCAGCAAGCAGTTCATCCCCGGTTTGGCTGGCGTAGCGCACGAAAGCGATCTTGCGGATGCCCAGCGTGGTGACGTGGCGAACGATCATCTCCAGCTCCGCTTGAAAGCTTGCGCGCACCGTGAAGACTACGGGGCTGCTGGATTGGTAGATATCGCCAGCGCCTGTGTAAGGCGCGAAGAACGGCACCTGGTATTTCGTGGCAACCGGAATCGCCGCGCGCGCGATGGGTGTCCACGTGTAGTGGATCAGCGCAAAGGCGTTGTGCCGCTCGATCAGCTTGACGGTGTTTTCCACGGCCAATTCCGCTTGGTAGAGGTCGTCGAGCGACACCAGGCGGATTCTTCGCCCGTGGATGCCACCGCGGCGGTTGATCTCTCTGAAGTACAGCAAGGCCCCGTCGCGGTACGCCTCTGCTTGCGCCGCGAAACTGCCACTGAACGAGCCCGATTGGCCCAGCACGATTTCACCCTTGAACGCATCCTGCGCGCTGCCGCACACCGGGGCGCACAGCAACGCGGCCAGCAGCCAGACTTGCCAGACTTGCCAGAATTTCATCGCTGTTCCTTTGACTTTTCGAAAGCCCAACCCACTCCGACGGGGTGGCCATGCACGGGCGAGTCCGCCCTGCAGCGGACGCGCCAACGCGAAAGCAAACCGGAGCGCGGACATGCGCATTCCGCGAGACGCTTCTGGCAGGCCGCCAGAAGCGGTTTGAGGGCCGCTTTAGACCAGGGCCTTGCGGCGCGCGTAGCGAACCACAGTCACGCCAGCGCGTGCCTGCCGCACCGAGGGCATGACCAGCACGCAGTCGTCGTAGGGCGTTGTCACCGCAACGCCGTCGTTGTCGCCAATCACGGTGCCCGCCTTCTCCAGCACTTCCAGGCCTGAATAGGGCTGCGCGAACCGGAAGTGGCTGCTGGTCGCTACGACAGGTCCCGTCACCTCCAGCGCCCACTGGCGCGGCGCGTCGGGCAAGCGCCAGCCCGGCAACTGCGCAGCCAGCGTGGGCGCATCCACCACGCCCGACTGTTCGAGGAAACGCACGCACTGGTCCTGCGCAACGGCGCGGCTGGAAGGGTCGAGGTGGAAGCCGCATTCCACCAGCAGCGAGCGGGTGTCTCGGCTCGCCCCGTCGTCCAGGCCGAACCGGCCATAGTCGCGCATGCGCACGCCGTCCTTGTGGCCCGCATCCACCACCACGTGTTCCGGCGAGCGCATGGCACGCGCCAGCTCCAGATTGCGGGGATGTGGCCCCGTAAGCAGCAGCGGCGCAGACGGCTCGTGCATCGAGTGCAGGTCCAGCAGCCAGTCGGCCTCGGTAACGAAGGGGCGCAACGCTTTGGCGCGGCGCCGCTCTCGGGTGTCTGCGGCGTCAATGCGCGCATCCGACCACTGCCGGTTCAGGTCTTCGTCCACAAAGCGAGAAGCATCGTGGTCCTCCGGGTCAAAGCGGTCAAAGGCATCCAGGTTGCAGAACGCCAGCGTGAGCAGGCCCTGGGCAGGCCGTACGCCGGCCTCCAGCAGGCCTTTGATCGCCCAGGCACCACACAGCTCATTGCCGTGCACCAGCGCACTGACCATCACGTGGCGGCCGGGCAGGCCGCTGTCAAAACGCCAGACACCCTCGGTGCCGGTGTTGCCTGCGCGCCAGGCACCCAGGTCGGGTGCGGGCAGGTTAAAACTGAAACTGGTAGACGCGTTCATTCTTCAATCTTGGCAAACTGGACGATCTTCTGGTACTTGGCCACTTCGCTGGCCAGGTACTTGTCGGGGTCGACGGTGGGAGACGCCACGACGGAGCCTGCGGCTTCCATCTTTTTGCGGAAATCAGGAGACTGCAATGTGTCGTGCAGTGCTTTCCTGAGCTTGTCCACAATGGGTTGGGGCATCTTGGCCGGGCCCATCAGCGCGAACCAGACGCCAATGTCCACATTCTTGTACTGGGGAGACTCAGCCAGAGCAGGTATTTCGGGTGTGATGGCCGAGCGTTTGGCCTCGGTCGTGCCCAGCGCCACGACCTTGCCACTGCGGATGTGGGGCAGGCCGCTGGAGAGCACGAACACGCCGTAGTCCAGGTTTCCGCCGAGCAAGTCGTTCGTGAGCGGAGCGACGCCTCGGTAGGGGATGTGTGTCATGAACAGCTTGCCCTGCTCTTTGACCATCTCGCCCGCCAGATGCAGAGAAGTGCCTACGCCCGAGCTGCCGTAGCTGAACCTGCCGGGGTTCTTCGCAACCTTCTGCGTGAACTCGGCAGCGTTTTTCACGCCCGCGCCAACCGAAGCCACCAGCACCAGCGGCTGTGAGCCCACCAGGCCGATGGCCGTGAAATCCTTGGTGGTGTATTTGATCCGCTTGTTCACCAGGTTGGCGATGGCCAGTTCGTTGCTGGCACCGACAAACAGCGTGTAGCCATCCGGCGCGGCGTTCGCTACCTTCTGTGCACCAATGGCACCGCCTGCTCCGCCGATGTTTTCGATCACCACCGGCTGGCCCAAGCGATTCGCCAGTTCCGTCCCTACGGTGCGGCCGGTCAGGTCGGTACTGCCGCCAGGTGGATAGCCGACGACGATGGTGATCGGCTTGGAGGGATACGTGTCCTGCGCCAGCGCAGCAGGCGTGGCCACCGCTGCGGCGGTTGCGGTCAGTGCGCACAGCAGCGCAGTGCGACGGGTGAGGTATCGGTCTAGCTTCGGCATGGCAGGTCTCCTTTGGTATGGGCTTGTGGGTAAGCCGATTGTGGAGACCATGGCCCATGGGGTTGGTGCCGAACCGGCACGAAAATCTGCCAAGATGTTTCTGCGGTCTGGGGAAAACCCGTGTCTTTCAGCGCTGGGTCAAGGTGGACCAAAGTGCTTCGGCGAAGGGGCTGAGGCGGCGTTTGGGGCGGTACATGCGCACGTCGAAATGCACGTCCATCCGTGCGTCGCCGGCCAGAGCGAGCCGCTGCGCCTTGCAGTCCAGATGCACCATGGACCAGGGCAGCCAGGCAACCCCCAGGCCCTTGAGCACGTATTCGTAGAGTGCATCCGCCGAGTCGCATTCCACCATCCTGAGCAAGCGCGGCGCATGCGGGTTCTGGGCCAGGTGGTCCTGCACCAACCGTCCCAGCGCAAGCTGCGGCGCATAGGTCAGATACGGCACCGGGGCGCCCTCGGGTTCAAAACGGTGCCTTGCGGGCCCCTGGGCCGTGGCCCGTGAAACGGGTACCAAACGGTCTGATGCCACGGTTTCGTGCATGAACTGCCGGGCGTCCAGCCGAACCGCCAGCGCGGGGTGGTGGTACAGCAGCGAGAAATCGGCTTCGTTGCGCTCCAGCATCGCGGCGGTTTCTGCCAGCTCTCGCGTTCGCACGCGCAGTTCACCACCCTGCAGCACGGGCTGCAGCCGAACCAGCCAGTCGGCCACCACGGTGCGCGCCAGGGTGCGGCCCGTGGCCAGGGTCACCGTGCGGGCTTGGCGCCCGGCCAAACTCTGCAGTTCTTCGTGCGACTGCGCCAGGCTGCGCGCCATGAGGCCCGCGGTTTCCAGAAAGCTTTGCCCGGCCGGTGTGAGCGTGACAGGCCCGCCGCCCCGCTCGACCAGCGGCGTGCCGGCCCAGGCCTCCAGCGCGCGGATGCGGCGCCCGAAAGCCGGGTGGGTCACGTGCCGCAGTTCTGCCGCGCGCGTGAAGCTGCGTTCCTGCGCCAGCACGATGAAG
>JBCNOJ010000003.1:0-32538 GCA_039593925.1 Acidovorax sp. | reverse complement strand
TCGACGACGGACCCCTGCGCGAGCTGCAGGATGTACTTGATCGGCACCTTAGTGCGCCCCAGTTCCACCGAGAGCTGGACAGGGATGTCCAGCACCATGTTGATGTCGTTGGTGGTGCCGTCTCCGCCACCACCGCCCCCCGAGAAGGGGCGAACCGGATCACCCGTCAGTGGACCGCCCTGCTCTGCAGTTTCGGCCTTGTCGTCGGTGCGCTTTTGCTCTTCCAGCGCTTCCGCCCAACCTGCAAACGGGTCCTCGGCGCCAGCGTCTTTGTTGTCTTCTTCAGTTGACATTTTTCTCTCCAAGCCAGCTCATGTCCGCGTTGCGCAGGCACTCTTCGATGCGGATGGCGTATTTAGAATTGTGCGTGCCGTACTGGCACTCGAAAATGGGAACCCCACCAATGGACGCCCGAATACGGGGCTCGCGATCGAGTTCGATGAAGTCGCCCGGCTTCATGGCCAGCAGTTGCTCCACCGTGGCATCGGCCCGGGCCAGTTCGGCCACCAGCGTTACCTCAGCGGCCTGGATTTCGCGGGTCAGCACACGCACCCAGCGGCGGTCCACCTCGATGGAGTCACCCTGCGTGGAGGAATACAGCACGTCGCGGATCGGCTCCAGAGTGGCATAAGGCATGCACACGTGGATGGCGCCGGACAGGTCGCCAATCTCCAGCTGAAAGGCGGTGGACACCACGATTTCGCTGGGCGTGGCAATGTTGGCAAACTGCGGCTGCATTTCCGAGCGCTGGTACTCCAGCTCCAGCGGGTAGATACCCTGCCAAGCCTTTTTGTACTCGGTGCAGATCACATCCACCAAACGGTTGATGACGCGCTGCTCGGTGGGCGAAAAATCCCGCCCTTCAATGCGGGTCTGAAACTTGCCAACCCCGCCGTACAGCGTGTCGATGATGCCGAAAACCAGCGAAGGCTCACACACGATCAGACCACTGCCGCGCAGGGGCCGGATGGCCACGATGTTGAAATTGGTCGGAACCGCGAGCTCGCGCAGAAATGCGCTGTATCGCTGGACGGAGACGGTTCCCACCGAGATTTCGGGACTGCGCCGGATGAAGTTGAACAGGCCGATGCGGAAGTTGCGCGCAAACCGCTCATTGACGATTTCCATCGTCGGCATACGGCCGCGAACGATGCGCTCCTGGCTGGAGATGTCGTAGGTGCGAACAGCGCCCGCCTCTGCGACTTCTTCGACGGATTTCTGGCTCTCGCCAGTCACCCCTTCCAGAAGGGCGTCGACTTCTTCCTGGGAAAGAAATGAATCACTCATGACTGGTCCTTGCCCGGGTCACTGGATGATGAAACTGGAAAAGAGCACGCGGTGCACCGGGTTGCGCTCCGCCGCGCGTTTGCGCGCTGGCCGGTCTTCTTCCTCGTCGTCGCCATTTTCGGCAGCGGCTGCAGCGCGCGCGCGCGCCTTCTCCGACGGAACCGAATACCCGAGCGGACGTGAGACTTCGCGCAATATGTCTGAGGCCAGTTTTTCCTTGCCTTCACGCTGCAGCAATTCGCTGGACGTGCGCTGAGAAATCAGCATGAGGATGCCGCTGCGGATGGTGGGCAGATACTGCTTGACCTGATCGGAGGTTTTGGCATCGGCCAACTCCAGCGTGATGCCGATCTGGGCAAACCGGTCGCCCCCGGGGTCTGCCAGATTGACCACCATGTTTTCCATGGGCAGAAAGGTGGGCGCCACCTTGGGCGCTTCTTTGCGCGGGGCGGCACCACCCTCTTCCTCATCACCGTGCGAGCGGGTCAGGAACCACGCCGCACCGCCACCGGCCACCACCAGCAGCAACACCACGCCGATGATGATGACGAGCATCTTTTTGCTTTTGGCCGGGGCCGCTGCGGGGGTATTGGCTGACACGATGCGGATTCCTTGCGGTAGAGAGCGGGCCCCACTGCGCTACCGAGGCGCAAGCAGAGCCGGTTGTCCCATTATTGGGCGCGGTAGCAACCAATAATAGCCAGAATAAAAGCCCAAAACTACGGCATTCCGCGCGCTTGCAGCGATCAACTGGCCGGTGCACTTGGCACGGCGGGCCTAACCATCCGCATGCCAGCCGCCCAGCTAGACAAAAACGTCGACCGCCCCGTCTCTTGCTGAGCCCGCGCGCGGCGCTCCAGCGGTCTCCCTCGCAGACACCGACGACACCACTTGCGCCTGGCGGCCTCCGTCGCGTTGGCGCTGCGGGTCGGCGTTTCCAGAACCGGCACCATCGCGCGCCGATGTGCCCACTGACATGCCCGACAGAACCAACCCCTCGCCGCGCAACAGATCACCCAGTTGCGTCATGCTGCGGTCCAGCATCTCGCGCGTTTCTGCCTGATCGCTGCGGAAGCTGACGTGGGCTTCATTGCCGGACAAAGACACCGAAACCTCGACCGGTTGCCCCTCACGGTGCAGCGTCAGCTCGGCATTCTGGGTTTTCTGGTTGACCCAGTAAGTCACCTGATCTGCAACAAGCTCTTCAGCGGCAGCCTGTGCGGGGTCGGCGAAAGCCGCACCGGCATCCACGGCGTCAGTTTCCGGAGTCCGCGGCCCCTCGGCGCCCGCGAGCCAGCTTGCGGCTTCAGACCGCCCGTCTGCGGACCGACCGCCGCCAGAAGCATCGCTGCCCAAAGCGGACGCTGCCACCTGCCCTCCGGGTACCACCGGAGCCATTGCATCCAATGCAAAAGTGCCTGCCGCACCCGCCGCGCCGCGATCATGAAGAGCGCTGACCGGTTGACCCGCAGCTGCGGCAGTGGTTTCTGCCACGCCACGCACCGGGTTTTGAGGCGCCAGAGACGGCGATGCGAGGCCGCCATGCGAAACCTGCGCAGACTGTGCAGCCCGTCCAACTGCGCCGTCGGCCATCCCGGTTCCACCACTGGGTGCACGCTGCGCCAGCGCACTTTGCATGCGAGACAGAATGCGGCCATAGCCTGCCACGGGGCCTTGCAGCACCGCTTCTTTCGCATCGGCGGCACCATCCAGCAACGCGGTTTCGGCAACCAAGCCTTGCTGTCGTCCATTTCCCCCCATCAACGCGCCCGACCACCGGGAGACGCTTGTGCCCTCGTCAGCAAAACGCCCTCTAAGTGAGGTGTGTTGCGTCAGCGTGCCATCCGTAGGCGGCGCCATCCCTTGCAACGCAGCCGCGATGGCAGACAGGTCCAACACCCCAGGGGCTGCATCTGGCTGCGCGTCGAGTAGCCCGCCGGCTGTGTCCGCGGCGCCTCCCACAGACATCTCTGCAGAATCGCCCGCAGCCACAGTTGACCCATCCAGCGCCGCCAGCAAAGCCAGGAACCCGCCCGGTGCCGCAGCAGCATCCGCCGCGTCGCCACCCGAGCGGGTGCCACGGGCGGCTTGCGGCGCGTGCGCATGGGTGGGTGAAGAAATTTTGGCCTGTTCCATTGCTCAATACTCCTGGCTAGCGGTGCCCTGCAACGCATTGCGGTACTGCAATGCCGCCCGTTCGTCGGTCTGTTTTTGGTCCCTGCGCATTTGCTGCAGCGCCAGTTCCTGGCGCCTTTTGTCGAGCACTTTGCGCAAGCTAGCCAGGCGAAGCTCGGCATCCAGCAATGCCTGCCTGGCAGCATCCACTCTCTTTGCGTGATCGCCCACCACGCCGCCTTGCAGGTTGGCAGCGTGACCCAGCCGGTCCATGAACTGGTAGTGGTGGTACATCACTTCGGGCTGCCTGACCGTGTCGGCCTGGGTGCCCCAGCGCGCCTCGGTCTCGCGGGCATAGCCTTCCAGTTGCGCCAGCTGGTCTTTCGCTGCCTGTTGGGCGGCCTGGGTGTCTTGCAGCGCCTTGCGGGCATCATCACGCTTGCGGCAGGCCACTTCGACGGCAACCATGAGGGCGTTGAGGTTGGACATGATGAACGCTCAGGCAGCTGTTATTAATGCGCCAGCGTTGCCGACATGGCGTCGATGCTCTGCTCCATGGAGGCAGCCTCAAACATGTCCTGCTGCAAAAACTCCGCCATCAAGGGCTGCAGGCGAATCGCCTCGTCCAGCGCCGGATCGGACCCGCTCATGTAGGCACCGACCTGAACCAGGTCGCGGCTCTTCTGGTAGCGCGAATACACCGCACGGAACCGCCGGGCCAAGTCGAAATGGGCACGCGGAACCACGTTGTGCATCACGCGCGAAGCAGATTGCTCGATGTCAATCGCAGGGAAGTGCCCGGTTTCCGCCAACGCGCGCGACAAGACAATGTGCCCATCCAGAATGGCCCGCGCCGCATCGGCAATGGGGTCTTGCTGGTCGTCGCCTTCGGACAGCACCGTGTAGAAGGCGGTGATGGAGCCAACCCCATGCAAGCCATTGCCACTTCGCTCCACCAGCGCTGGCAACTTGGCAAAGCAGCTGGGTGGATATCCCTTGGTGGCAGGGGGCTCGCCAATCGCCAGCGCAATCTCGCGTTGTGCCATGGCGTAGCGCGTGAGCGAATCCATGAGCAGCAACACGTGTTTGCCCTTGTCGCGAAAATGCTCCGCTACTGCGGTGGCGTAGGCCGCCCCCTGCATGCGCAACAGGGGTGGGGCGTCCGCAGGCGCTGCCACCACCACCGAACGGGCACGACCGTCAGCGCCCAGAATGTCTTCCACAAATTCTTTGACTTCGCGGCCCCGCTCTCCGATAAGCCCCACCACGATCACATCCGCGCGCGTGTAGCGGGCCATCATGCCCAGCAGCACGCTTTTACCCACCCCAGAGCCGGCAAACAGCCCCAGACGCTGCCCCCGGCCCACGGTCAGCAGCGCGTTGATGGCACGCACACCGGTGTCCAGCGATTCGCGCACCGGATCGCGGTCCATCGCGTTGATCTGGCGGCGGTCCATGGGCTCGGACACCACGTCCTGCACCGGCCCACCGTGGTCCAGCGGCAAACCCTGAGAATCCACCACGCGGCCCAGCAAGCCGTCGCCCATCGGCAAGCGCAAAACGCCAGCGCGCTGCACCGGCCGTGACGTTTCACCCAGGCGCGGCACCGGCACATAAGGCGCAGCGGGAACCACACTCGCGCCACTCGACAGGCCATGGATATCGCCCGCGGGCATCAAGAAGGCTTTGTCTGCCGAAAAACCGACAACCTCCGACAGCACAGGCGCATGCCCGGGCATCTGCACCAGGCATTGCGACCCCACGGGCACACGGATGCCCGTAGCCTCCAGTACCAATCCGGTCAGCCGCGTGAGTGTGCCGCGCGTCTCCAGCGGAGCACGCTCGGCCATCCGCTCGCGCGCATCCGCCATGAAACGCGTCCATGCCGATGGCGCTTCAACGCTCATCGCCGCCCTCCTCCTCAGCCCAGGGGGTTTGCAGCCCCAGGGCCGCGATGGCGCGTTGCCAACGTTTTTCCAGAGTGCCGTCCACCACCATGCCGGCAGATTCGACCAGGCAACCGCCAGCTGGCACTGCCGGGTCAGACTGCCAGTGAATGCCTGGTGCATCCATGTCCTCGCGCAAAGGCTGCCCCATCACTTCCATGTCCGCAGGGTTCAGGCGCACCGTGGCAGGCCGACCTTCTGAAACCAGCATGCCCACCGCCTCGCGCACCACGGGCTGCAACGCATTGGGGTTTACCGACAGTTCCTGGCGCACCACCTGCCGCGCGATGTCGCAAGCCAGCTCCAGCACCTGCTGGGCCATCTGCTGCTGCATGTCGATCAGGCTTGCATCCAGCGTCTGAAAGACCTGCTGCATGCGCGCAGCCGCTTCGCGGCCCTGGTTCGCGATGTACTCATCCAGCCTGCGCTGCCATTCCAATGCTGTTTCGGCTTGCCCCTGGGCAAAGCCTTCGGCATAGGCATCGTCGCAGGCCTGCTGCACCAAGGCTTGCTGGGCCGCTTCGTCAATCTCTGCGGGAAGCGCCTCTGCCACGGCCTCGGGTTCTGGCTCCGGCTCGGGCTCGGAGCCATCTACAGCCCGGAACTTCCACTGCGTGACGTCGCCCACTTCCTCACTGGGAATGAACCGCGAGTACGAGCGCTGGCTAGACAAAGGCATCATCACCGCCGCCTCCGATCACGATCTGGCCTTCATCCGACAAGCGACGCACTGTCTTGAGGATTTCCTTCTGCTGGGCTTCCACCTCGGACAGCCGCATGGGACCACGGGATTCGAGGTCTTCGCGCAGCGCGTCTGCAGCACGCGAAGACATGTTGGACAGAAATTTCTCGCGCAGATCGGGCACCGCGCCCTTGAGCGCCACAATGAGGGTTTCGGACGCCACTTCCTTGAGCACCGTCTGGATGGCCTTGTCGTCCAGCTTGAGCACATCCTCAAACACGAACATCTTGTCCATGATCTTCTGGGCGAGATCGGGGTCGTAGCCGCGAATGGACTCCAGCACCACGGCGTCCATGTTGCCGCCCAGCAGGTTGATGATCTCGGCCGCCGCCTTGACGCCGCCCAGCGAACTCTTGCGGATCTTGTCGCCTCCAGCCAGCACTTTGAACAGCACCTCGTTAAGGTCTTTGAGCGCCGTGGGCTGAATGCCTTCCAGCGTGGCCACGCGCAGCAAAATTTCGCTGCGCTGGCGGTCGGTAAGGTGCATCAGAATGCCCGAGGCTTGATCACTGTCCAGGTGCACAAGAATGGCCGCCACGATCTGCGGGTGTTCGTTGCGCAGCAATTCGGCCACCGACAGCGGGTCCATCCACTTCAGGCTCTCAATGCCGGAAACGTCGCCGCCTTGCAGGATGCGGTCGATCAACAGCCCGGCCTTGTCTTCGCCCAACGCACGCTTGAGCACCGCCCGCACGTAGTTGCCCGTATCAGACACAAGCAGGCTCTGCGCCGCAGCCGCGTTGGAAAACTTGGTGATGACTTGGTCCACCTTTTCACGCGACACAGAACGCATGCGGGCAATCGTTTCCCCCAGCTTCTGCACTTCCTTGGGCGAAAAATGCTTGAAGACCTCGGCAGCCTCTTCCTCGCCGAGGGACATCAGCATGATGGCTGCGTCGTTGAGTCCTTGGTCGTCCATAACAAAGGTTCCTGAAATCGGTGGTCAGACGGGTTCGCCGTTCAGCCAAGTCTTCAGAATGTTGGCCACAGCCACTGGATTTTCCTTGGCCAGCACACGTGCTTCTTCCAGGCGAAGTTGCTCCGGCGTGGCGGGCAGGTTCTCGTCTTTCTTACCGCCTGGGGCTGGCAAGGCGGGGCGCTCCAGCGCCCCGGCCTCCAGCGCATCCAGTTGGCCACCGGCCACAGACACGGCCTCAGCCTTCGTCTTTGCTGGCTTGGGCGTCTTGAGCGCGGGCCGCACCAACCCCAGCAGCACCAGGGCAGCGAACAGCACCGCCCCCACCGGCCAGGCAAAGCTCTTGGCCAGATCGATCGCCTCAGGCTGCTTCCACAGAGGAACGTCGGTCACGGTAGGCACCGTCACTTGGAAAGGCGTGTTCATCAGGTTGACCGAGTCGCCCCGCTCGCGGTTGAAACCGATGGTCTCCCGCACCAGGGCTGTCATCTGCTCCAGTTGATCGGCCGTCAGCGCCTTGGGAACCAACTTGCCCTTTTCCTCGGTGGATTGGTAGTTGACGACAACGGCAGCGCTCAGGCGCTTGACGGCGCCTGTGCTGCCGCGGGTGACGCGCACGGTCTTGTCCACCTCGTAGTTGGTAGTGGACTCGCGCTTGCTGTTCTGCTCCTCTGTGCCCTGCGTGCCCCCTGCATTGGGTGCGGGGTTGGCCCCGTTGATGGGCGCGGTGGAGGGCGCTGGTGGCTGGTTGGCCACGGCGCCGGGAACGCCCGTGGCTGTCTTGTTGGCGCTGCCGTGGGTTTCGAGCACCTGCTGGCTGCGGATGGCGCTGGAATCAGGGGTCTGGTTGGGACGGAACTGTTCGGACGTGGAATCGGTTTGCGTGAAGTCGACCTCAGCCGTCACTTGCGCCTTGACGTTGTCGCGGCCCACCACAGGCTCCAGGATCTCCATGATGCGCCGGGTGTATTGCTGCTCGATCTGCTGCACATACAGCAGTTGCTGCGCATTTACCTCCGCTCCGGATGCATTGTCGGGCGACTGGGACAGCAGCTTGCCGGTGTCGTCCAGCACACTCACCGCAGAGGGTGCGAGCTCAGGCACGCTGGATGCGACCAGATGCACGATGCCTGCGAGTTGCGCCCGGTCCAGAATACGGCCGGGGTGCAGGCTGATCAGCACCGAAGCCGATGGTTTTTGTTGCTCGCGGAAGAACCCGTTTTGGTTGGGCAGGGCCAAATGCACGCGCGCGCCTTGCACGGACGACAGCGCCTGGATGGAACGGGTCAATTCGCCCTCCAGACCACGCTGAAAGTTCAACCGCTCCTGAAACTGCGTCATCCCGAATTTGCTGGACTCCATCAGCTCAAAGCCCGTCACCGATCCCTTGGGCAGGCCTTGCGTCGCCAGCCGCAAGCGCACGTCGTGCACCCGGTCAGCCGGGATCAGGATGGCGCCGCCACCGTCGGCATACTTGTAGGGCACATTCATCTGCGACAACTGCGCCACGATGGCGCCGCCGTCCTTGTCGCTCAGATTGGCAAACAGCACCCGGTAATCGGGCTGGCGACCCAGAACTATGGCCGCGACGGCCATCGCCACCAGCAACGCCACACCCACACCCAAACGCATGCGCTGCGCGCGGTCAAGTGCAGACAGCCGCTGCAGCCAGTTCGGGCTGGTGGGCGGAGTGGCGGCAAGAGGGATTTCAGCAACTGCAGACATCGTGCTTTCCAAAAGGACGGGCCTGGCGACAGACCAAAGCGTGGGGTCGATTATTCGGTCACGCCCTCAAAATGTTCGCTGGATAAGCCGCGCGTTTGGCTATCAATTCAGAGCGATGGGCCCCGGCGCCCTGGCTAGGATACGCAGCATACCCCTATTCCCCTACGGATACCGCCATGGACCTTCGCATCTCAAGCTCTACCGCCCCCCTGCAGGGCGCCGGCCTGGCGCGCCGTGCTGCGGCGCCACAGAACGATGGCAACGAGGTGGGATTCTCCGGGGCGCTCAAGGGCGCCCTGCAGTCTGTGAGCGCTGCGCAAAACCGCTCCACGGACCTGCAGAGGGAAGTTCAACTGGAAAACCCCTCCGTCAGCCTGGAGGAAACCATGGTGGCCATGCAAAAAGCCCAGATCGGCTTTCAGGCCACACTGCACGTGCGCAACCGCATGGTGCAGGCCTACACCGACATCATGAACATGCAGGTGTAGGCCCAACCACTATCAATTTGATAGCTATCAGCGCTTGATGAACATGGATTTTCAGCACAAATTCGCCTAAATGCCAATAAATACAAGCGCAAACAGCTATTAATTGAATAGCACCAACAAGAAAGCCCCGCATTGCGGGGCTTTCTTGTTGGTGCTTCCACCACCGGCCCAAAGCCGGAGTGGTCAATGCATCATCTGCGGTTGGCCGTCAAACAGGTGTTCGAACTGCGTCAACCACGGCTCGGCCAAGCACCGGATCTGGGCATCATTGCGCAGAATGCGCTGCATGATCCGGGTTTTCTCGCGCCGGTGTTCGGGCAGCAACTCCTGCTCCTGCGACTTGAAGCGCAGTTGCTCGATCAGCACGGCGCAGGCGCCTTCATAGCGCACCACACCATCCCAGTCCTTCAACCGCGCGGCCTCCAGCATCTTGGCACTGCTGTCTTCGATGGCCTTGTAAAAATCGATCAATTGGCTCTCCATGACTCTCACCCCCTGGCCGTTTCGGAAGGGGCTCCACCCACTTGGGCACCACTGCCACCAATCGCCGTCCAGCTCTGCGCTACCGGCTCAATCAGAACCACCACTTCTTCCAACAGCGCCGCGTCATTGCGCAGATTGGCCAGCGTGAGGCGATTCACACAATATTCATAGAGAGCGCGCAGGTTATGGGCAATCTCTCCGCCCTGCGCCGGATTGAGCGCCCCTTTGAGCCCTTCATCCAGAATACGCACTGACTTGCCGATGAGCCGCCCCTTCAACTCGACATCTCCCCGCTGCATCGCACCACGGGCCTCGTTCAACGTTTGAAGCAATCCATCGAACAACATCTGTATCAACTGGTGCGGATTCGCACCGTCCACGCCAGATTGCACGCCGACCTGACGGTAAGCATTCGCTGCACGGGAACTGACTGGGGTGTACATGGCCTTCATTCCTTCTAACTACTTACCTTTTGTTTTCGGCAGTAGCGGCGCAAACTCAAGCGGAATCCAACGCAATTTCGCACAGATTGTTCAGACACCCTTATTTGTTCCAGGCGGTCACCTGCTGGCTGATGTAGCTGCTCAGCGACGACATGGCGCCCATCTTGGTATCCAAGGCTGTGTACTGAGCTCGTAGGCGCTTTTCAACGATCGCAGCCCTGTCGTTGACTTTGTCTTGCTCTGAGGTATTGCGCTTGACCGACGCATTGAGGGCGTCTGTTTTGTTGTTCATCAGGCCATCCAGCGAAAGAAGACCCGAAGTGAAGTTCTTGAACTGCACGGCGATGCCCCCTCCCTGCCCGGAACTGGCGGGCGTGGCGAACAGCGCCTTGAGCGATGCTGGGTCTTTGAGGGCCTTGTCGAGCTTGGTTGTGTCCACCGACAACTTGCCGCCGCGCTCCATAGAAATACCCACATCAGACAAGCGCTGCAAAGCCCCGGTGCCACCTACCGAGTTCATGGTCAGCATGCGCAGTGCGCCCTGTAGCCCCACAGCCGTGCTATCTCCTTGGAGCACGCCAGCCACCTTGGATTCGGCGTCGTACTTGGTGGAAGTGCTCAGCAGATCGTTTGCCGCGTTGTAAGCGTCAACAAAGTCCTGAATGTTCTTCTTCATTGCCGCCGTATCAGGCGACACCTGCAGGTTGACATCATCGGTTGTCACCTTGGACACCGTGATGCTCAAGCCCGCCACCGTTTCTGCAAAAGTGTTGGTGGCAGAGCTGATATCGATTCCATTGAGCTTTGCCTTTGCATTCTGGCCATACTGAACGGCATTGGCAGCCATGCCTGTACCAGCGGCATTTTCAGGATCAAAGCTCAGTGCAGAAAGGCCTGGCGATCCTGGATCTTCGGCCACCTGGATACGAAAGCCCTGCTCCTCACCCGTCTTGGCCGACCGAAGCAGCAGGCGCTCGCCAGAAGCATCGCGCATCACGGTAGCCGTCACGCCGCTTGCACTGTCGTTGATTTTGGTGGCGATCGAGGTCAGCGAATCCCCAGCGCCGACCGTCACGGACTTGATGGGAGCGTCAGCCCCGGGCGTAAACTGCGTAGACCCGCCGGTGGTCTGCCACGCCCCCAGTTGAATCGTCAGCGTTCCAGCACCCACCGGCGTGTCTTTGGGCACTGCCGATGATGCGATGGACTGTGCGCGCGCCAACTGTTGAACACTGATCCCCAGGCTCGTCGCGCTGGCGATGCCAGTGACAGAGGCAGACACCGCATCACTGTTGGACGATGTGATTGCCATGCCATTCCATGAGCCGTCGCGCGTGAGTTTGGCTGCAGCATCCCCCAAAGTCGACATGAGCGACTTGAGCTGAGAGTATGTGGACAAACGGGTCTGAATGGAGGCCGCTTGCGTTTGAAGCTGGGTCAGCGGACGCTTCTCCAGAGCAACCATCTGCGAGACGATGCTGTTGACATCCAACCCGCTGCCAATACCAATGGATGAAACGGCCATGATGATCTCCTGAGCGCGCCCTGATATGGGCATTGCAAAAAACTACACGATTCTTGCAAAAACCGGCCCCGTGTAAAAGCCGGAAAAGCGGCGAGGGGAGCCACCCCATCGCCGCTTTGACAGACCCGAGCCTTGCCCGAGCCTGGACTTTCCGCTCTTGTTAACGCAGCAGCGACAGCACTTGCTGAGGCAATTGGTTGCTTTGCGCGACCATCGCCACACCGGCTTGCTGCAGAATCTGCGTGCGCGACAGGTTGGCTGTTTCCTTCGCAAAGTCCGCATCGACAATGCGGCCGCGCGAAGCGGAAATGTTCTCGGTCATGATGTCGATGTTGCCCACCGAGTTCTCGAAGCGGCTTTGCAGAGCACCCAGTTGAGCGCGAGCCGTATTCACTTGGTCGATGGCGCTATCGATCTTCTTCAGGGCAACCCACGAGTCTGCCTGCGTTTCAATACTGATGGTATCGATACCCGTCACGGCTGTACCGCTTGCAGCCACGATGGTGGCGCCAGTGATACCTGTAGTGGAAGCGGAAAAACCCGAGAAAGTGATGCTCGTCACGGCATTGCCAGAAGCGTCCACCTTGGAAGACTTCAGTTCCACAGAGAAGCCCTTGACAGCGTCACCGGTCAGGAAGGCCGTCACGCCGGTGTCAGAAGACTTGCGGTTGATTGCCTCCACCACTTGACCCATGCGCTCTTGCGAAGAGCTTGCCTTGGCCAGCTTGCCCAGGTCGGTCGTGACACCGTCAACGGTGATCGACAGCGAGCTGGTTGCTGCGAGACCCGTGGTTGTGATGTCCGAAGCGTTGATGCCCGTCACGCTGGCGGTTCCGTAGTTCACATTGGCCAAGCCCTTGGCACTGGAGTTGGTCAAAGCACCAACGGTGATGTTTTCACCGGAGTTAGCACCGACTTGGAACACGGCCCCTGCGAAGCTACCGTCCAGAATCTTGGTACCGTTGAAGCTCGATTGCTTGGCAACACGGTCGATTTCATCGCGCAGCTGAGTCACTTCGGCCTGCAGGGCTTCCCGATCCGACTTGCTGTTGGTGGCGTTACCGGACTGAACGGCCAGTTCACGCATGCGCTGCAGCATATCACCGACCTTGCCCAAAGCGCCTTCAGCAGTTTGAGCCAGCGAAATACCATCATTGGCATTGCGTGCCGCCACAGTCAGGCCCTTGACCTGGGTGTTCATGCGCTCGGAGATGGCCAAGCCGGCCGCGTCGTCTTTGGCGCTGTTAACGCGCAGACCTGAAGACAGGCGCTGCATGGAGGTGGACAGCGAAGTCGCTGACAAGCTCAGATTTCGCTGCGCATTTAACGAAGGTATGTTGGTGTTGATGGTAGAGGCCATTGAAATGCTCCTTGAAACTATGGTCCGGCATGCCGCCGCTCGCAACGCCAGCCTACGGCCAGCAGCCAAGACCGGTGGGCAGTAACGAGACTTCTCCGTCGCTGGCCGGTCAACGAACTCCCATGAATCCGTTGAATAGGTTTTCGGAGCGGGCTCTTAAAACTTGAGAGCCTCCGTAACAATTTTTTTCGCGACATCCTGGTGAAAACCCCAGCAGTTCTCCCAAAACTATCCCTTGGACAGCGAATTGGGCGGTTTTTTGCGCATTTTTCCAGCCGATGGCTTTCAACCATCTCTCCAGAATCGAGCCACGGTGAAAACCCGAGTCAGCCTTGGCGCTGGCATCACCCCGGTGGATATGCCGGTTTTTTAGCCCCAAGGAGCTTCTCATGGCTGCGACCATCAACACGAACATTGCCTCGCTCAATGCCCAGCGCAATCTGGGCCTGTCGGCCACCTCGCTGGCTACTTCCATGCAGCGCCTGTCTTCAGGTCTGCGCGTCAACAGCGCCAAAGACGACGCGGCCGGCTTGGCCATCTCCGAGCGCATGAACACCCAGGTCAAGGGCCTGACTGTGGCGGCGCGCAATGCCAACGATGGTATTTCGCTGGCTCAGGTTGCAGAAGGTGCGTTGGGCAAAGTGGGTGACATGCTGCAGCGCATGCGCGAACTGGCGGTGCAATCCAGCAATGCAACCAACAGCAAGTCGGACCGGGAAGCCCTGCAAGCCGAAGTGGCACAACTGCGCGATGAAATCGATCGTGTCGCCAAGCAGACTACCTTCAACGGCACCAAGATCCTTGACGGCAGCTTCTCTGGCGCCGTCTTTCAGGTGGGGGCTAACTCTGGTGACAACATCACCGTTGGCGCCCTTACAAACACGTCCGCCAAGGGGCTCGCAAACATCAACTACGGCATTTCGTCGATCACAGGCATCTCCGCGAACGCGGTGACTGCCGCTGGTCTGGTTGCTACCACAAGCTCGTTGTCCATTACCGTAGACGGCGTGGTCACTGATCTGGGCAAGTTGGCCAAGGCCAGTTCCATGCAGGAACGCATGGGCCAAGTGGTAGAAGCCATCAACCGGAAATCTACCGACACAGGCATCACGGCCTACCTCAGCGGCGATGCCACCAAAGGGTTCACCGTCGAAATGCGCTCTGGCCAGGTGGATGCCACCGGCAACGCGATCACGGCCATTAGCCTGTCTGGGTTCAGTGTGACGACCACAGGTTTTGCCAGCGTGGCCATTGCCGCTGCCACTGGCGTCGGCGTGACAGGCGTGGACACGGTAGACGTATCTACTCAGCCCAATGCGTGGGTGGCCCTCAAGAAGATAGACAGCGCCATAGACCAGGTGAATTCGTCGCGCGCCGCATTGGGCGCGCTGCAGAGCCGCTTCGAGAGTTCGGTAGCCAACATCGACATCATGGTTGAGAATGTGGCTGCTTCGCGGGGGCGCATCGTGGACGCTGACTTTGCAAAGGAAACCGCCAACCTCTCGCGCACACAGATCCTGCAGCAGGCGGGCACCGCCATGGTGGCGCAGGCCAACCAGCTGCCCCAGCAAGTATTGCAGTTGCTGCAGCGCTGATTACGTAGCGCCGAGCATCGCCACAGGAAGTACAAAACACAGCGAGCGTGACACCTCGTACCACCGACGCCCTGCATGCCCACGCCTCCCTTCCGCATTCTGGTTTTCCCTTGTGGCTCGGAGATTGGGCTGGAAGTCCACCGTTCCCTGCGGTACTCAACACATTTTGAGTTGGTAGGCGCATCCAGCGTGGACGACCATGGTCGGTTCGTCTTCGACAACTATGTGGACGGCTTGCCGCTGCACGACGCACCCGACTTTGCAACCCGAATCGCGGAGATTGTGGCCAGTCACCGCATTGACGCTATCTACCCCACCATGGACGCCGTCGCTGAGACGCTGGCAGGCTTGGCGGAGCACCTGGGCTGCCGAGTGATTGGCAGTGATTTGCGCGCCACGGCCCTGTGCGCATCCAAAACCGCCACCTATGATCTTCTGGAAGGCCGGGTTCCCGTTCCCCAGCGTCATGCCTCGCCCGCAACGGTGACGCAGTACCCCATTTTCATCAAGCCCGACCGCGGCTACGGTGCACGCAACAGCCAATATGCGGCCACGCCGGAAGCAGCCAAAGATTTTCTGGTCCGGCACACAGGGCGCCATATGCTGCTGCAAGAATACCTGCCGGGGCGCGAGTGGACGGTGGACTGCTTTTCCGACCGGCATGGCGTGCTTCGGTTTCACGCAGCGCGCGGGCGGGACCGCATCAGCAACGGTATCAGTGTGCGCACAACTCCAAGCCAAGAATTTTTGGCCGAGTTCGCCGAATGGGCGCAGCGCATCCACGAAGCTCTTCGGCCACGCGGCGCGTGGTTCTTTCAGGCCCGTGAAGATGCCCTAGGTCAGCCCCGTTTGCTGGAAGTGGCTGTGCGGCTGGGAGGCTCCTCGGGTTTGTTTCGGTGCATGGGCGTGAACTTCGCGATGCTGAGTGCCTTCGATGCGTTTGACCAAGATGTGCGCATCGCGCCCAACAGCTATCTCATCACCCTGGACCGTGCCCTGGACAACCGCTACCGCATTGACAACCTTCACTACACCCACGTTTATGTGGACCTGGATGACTGCCTCGTACTGCGCGGATCAGTCAATCCACAACTTGTGGGTTTTCTATACAAGGCCATTGCTGAAGGCAAGGGCGTTACGCTCCTCACACGCCACGCACGGCCGCTGGCAGACACCTTGCGCGCGCTTCGTATCGAGGCGCTCTTTGATCGCATCGTGCACCTGACCCGTGGAGAGAAGAAATCCGACCACATCAGCCACAAGGCAGCCATTTTCATTGACGACTCCTTTGCCGAGCGGCAGGAGGTGGCAGATCGCCTTCACATTCCGGTTTTCGCCCCGGATATGGTGGAAGCCTTAGTGTGACAAGCTATCTAGCAGAGGAGAAAAAACCATGAACACGGCATCAGAACCCACACCCGGGGCAGACACGAAAAAGCATCTCGTGTCCTTTCGCACCGAGAAGACGCTTTCCGCATTGAATGAACTGATGGCCACCACGCAGTCGCTGCTTCCGCATTTCGGCGAGCACGGCTGGAACCGGCACAGCCTCGTGACAGCCAATGTCACGGTGTTATCTCGGCTGCTTTACCTCAACGACCTTTATCAGAAAATCATTGATGTGCCGGGCGTCGTCTGCGAGTTCGGCGTGCAATGGGGCGCCACGCTCACCCAGCTCATCAACCTGCGCAGCATCTACGAGCCGTTCAACCACAGCCGAACCATTCACGGTTTTGACACGTTTGGCGGCTTTCCCTCGGTGCACGAGAAGGACGGGGGACACTACCAACCCGGCGATCTGGCAACACAAGCCAATTACGAAGAAACGCTGGAACGCATCCTCACACTGATCGAGTCGTTCCCACCGTTGTCCCACCTCAAGAAATTCGAGCTGGTCAAGGGAGATGCGTCGGTCACCATCGACAGATGGCTGGATGACAATCCGCACGCCATCGTGTCTTTGGCCATCTTCGACATGGATCTGTATGAGCCAACCCTCAAGGTCCTGCAAAAGCTCATTCCTCGCCTCACCCGCGGCTCCGTCATTGCCTTTGACGAGCTCAATTGCAAATTCTTTCCTGGCGAGACCCAGGCATTGAACGAGGTTCTTGGCCTGAACAATCTCCGACTGCGACGCAGTCCCCTGCATCCTTATTGCGCCTGGGCCGTGTTTGGCGAGTAGGCCACCCATGGCAACCCGCACCGTGCTCACCTATGGGACCTTTGATCTGTTCCATATCGGCCACCTGAACCTGCTGCGACGCCTTCGCGATCTCGGTGACCGGCTTATCGTCGGCGTTTCCACGGATGAGTTCAACACGCTCAAAGGCAAGAAGACCATCATCGGTTTCAACGACCGCATTGACATAGTGCGCAACCTGCGGTGCGTTGATCTCGCCATTCCTGAGGAAAACTGGGGGCAGAAGGTCCAAGACATCCATGCCCACGGTGTGCACGTTTTCGGTATGGGCAGCGATTGGGAAGGTCGTTTTGACGAACTCAAGGCACACTGCGAGGTCGTTTACCTGCCGCGAACCGAGGGCATATCCAGCACCCAGATCAAAAAAACGCTGCAGGTGCTGGACCGCAGCCATGTGCAGGAGCTCAAACAGGCCCTGGATCTCATTGCCTCCATCGTGGACCGTTTCGACTAGCCTTCACGCCTCCATGCGTCTCGCTCTTTTCCGCTTACTTCGACCGCTTTGGCAGCTCTACGATACGTTGACTCCCAAACGCGGGGACCACTGGGCCTTTGCTACGCACCATTTGCACACGGGCCGATTCATCGAGAACCAGCGCGCCATGTTCGAATCGGTGAAGGCAGACCCAGCAATCCGGAAAATCATCTTCTATCGCGGCCAAGCCGAAGACTTTCAGATCGAAGATGCTGTCAACTATGAGATCGTCGAACACGGCACCCTGCGCGGCCTGCGTCTGCTGGCGCTCTGCAAGGTGGTATTTCTCACGCATTCGATCTCCATGGACTTCTCGCTGCGCTGGGGCGTCAAATCGTTCACAGTTTTGAAGCTGGCACTACGGCAACGGGTAGTGGTCAACCTCTGGCATGGCATTCCACTGAAACGCCTGCTGTATGCAGCCAACGAAGGCACCCACCAGCACACTGAACGTGTGGCTTACCGGCGCGAGGAACGACGGGGGTATGCTGGCCTGATCGCTTCATCCGACGTGGACAGCTACGCGATGGCGGCCATGTTCTATCCGCTCAACTACCGCCAGGTCTGGCTCACGGGTTTGCCCCGCAACGATTTCCTGAGCCTGGAGCCAACTCGGCTGCCGCGGTATATCCGTAGTTCGCTGGAACGCATACGCGCACTGAAACGGGGGCGCCGTCTGGTGGTCTACGCTCCGACCTACCGCCAGACAGCGGTGAGCGCGGACGCGCACTACTACCAATTTGCAGCGCACGAGGTGGAAGCGTTGAAAGCCGTACTGCGCCGCCATGGCGCGGTGCTGGGGTACCGGCCCCACTACTTCAAGAACAGCACCCAGTATTTCAATCTGGACCAATTCCTTGACGGCGACGAGCTGATTGACCTTTCGCAGGCCGCTGTACCCGAGTTCTCGGCCGTGGCGCGGGAATGCGATGTGCTTGTTACGGACTACTCCAGTGTTTATATAGAGACCCTTTACCTCGGCAAGCCGGCCGTGTGTTTTGCCTACGATCTGGATAATTACCGTACCGAGCAGGATGGGCTGCTCTACGACATGGACCTGGCCTTCCCTGGCCCGGTATGCCTGGATTTCAATGGAGTGCTGCGCGAACTTGATGCAGTGCTTGGCGGCAACGCTCCGGCGGTAGATTCGCGCATGGCCACGGCACAAAAGCTGTTCTTTGCACATCGCGACGACCGCAACTCACGGCGCGTCCACCAGCATGTGAAGGAGTCGCTGGAGAAACTTGAAGCCAAATAGGCCTTTGGCGCTTTATAGACAAGCGCCATTAGCTACCACTTTTATAGCAAATCTTACCAAGGCCTCGTGATGAGGCCGATGATTCTGTCCACGACGTCCATCTCCAGATCAGGATAGATCGGCAGGCAAAGCACCTGGGATGCCGCCAGACGCGCAACAGGCAGGTTCTCAGCACTGGCAGAAGGCAAGGCCTTGTACATCGGGAACTCGCTGATCAGCGGGTGGAAATAACGGCGTGCGTAGATGCCTCGCTCTTTGAGCATCTGGTAGAGGTGGTCGCGAGCCAGCGGGTAGGCGGGCTCGATCAAGATGGGAAAGTAGGCGTAGTTGGCCCGCGTCTCCCCAGCGTCACCCAGGCAGCGCACGCCTGGCACGTTCGCCAAGCCTTCGCGATAGCGCGCATCGATGGCCTTGCGCTTTTGAAGCGCCGCGTCGATATGGCGCAGCTGCACCATGCCAAGCGCAGCGTTGAATTCGCTCATCTTGCCGTTGATGCCAGGGGCGACCACGGTCACCTCGTCCACAAAACCGAAGTTCTTCAGGTGGTCGATGCGCCGCTTGGTCTTGGCGTCCGGCGAGATGATGGCCCCACCCTCAAACGTGTTGAACACCTTGGTCGCGTGAAAACTTAGCACCGACAGGTCTCCGTGGGCCAGCACACTTTGCCCCCTCCACTGCACTCCGAATGCATGGGCTGCGTCATAGATGACCTTGAGTCCGTAGTTGTCGGCAATCGCTTCAATGCGATCCACATCACAGGGGTGGCCATAGCAATGCACCGGCATGATGGCCGTAGTCTGAGGGGTTATGGCTGCCTCGATCTTGGCCGGGTCCAGGTTGAGCGTATCAGGGTGGATATCCACAAACACCGGCTTGATGCCGTTCCACAGCAACGAGTGCGCCGTGGCAACGAAGGAATACGGCGTGGTAATGACTTCGCCCGTGATCCGGTGGGCCTGCAGCGCAGTGACCAACGCAATAGTGCCATTGGTAAACAGCGATATATAAGGCACCCCCAAGTACTCGCAAAGCGCCTGCTCAAGCTGCTGATGGAAAGGGCCGTTGTTCGCCAGCTTGCGGCTGGTCCATATCTGCTCCAAATACGGTATGAATTCCTCCAGCGGCGGCAAGCTGGGTTGGGTGACGTACACCATGGGGGCCGCCTGGGGTGTGCCATTGCTCACGATTGCTCCTCCGTCAGAAGGGACGGCAGCCTCTGGACGCCGATGTCCTCATACTCAACACGCAGCCTTTCAGCGGGCTGCGCAGCGCACCAGCGCCGCCACATCACACGAAGGGCTTGGGACAGGCCGCCAACGACCACATCCAACTGCTCAGCATGCGCATGCAAGAGATGGTGGCGCAAACGGCTCCGGATGTGCTGCAACTGCGCAGTATTTCGTGCCCAGTGCTGAGCCTGGGTCTGCATACCCTCCAGGCTGTCGGAGACAAAACCATCCTCTAAGCCCACACGGCGCAGAAACATCGCCGACTGGCGGCTTGGGTACGTATCGCCTGCCACCGTCAGTGTGGGGACGCCCATCCAAAGAGCATGGTTGGTGGTGGTGCCGCCGGTGTAGGGGAAGGTGTCCAGGCAGATATCCACTTCATGGTGCAGGCTCAAATACCGATGGAAATTGGTGCGCGCATGGAAACTCAGACGATCTGCATCGATACCTTCCTGCGCAAACCATTCCTGCAACTGCGGCGGCGCGCCCGCCCCGGTCATGCCGGCCATGACCAGCCGACTTCCCGGCAAAGAGCGCAGGACGCCACACCAAGCCACGATCACGTCGTGGTTGATCTTGCTCAGCCGGTTGAATGAGCCAAAGGTAATAAAGCCATTTTGCGCAGCGGGCGCCTCATTCACGTCAGGCATGGTTTCCAGCCCATGGAACGCCGATACCGCAGGCAGCTCCACCATATGCTCCACGAACTGCCGCTGAAACACCGGCGGCGCCATGTAGCCATGCTCCACCAATCGATAGTCGATTGTTCGCACGCCAGTGGTACCCGGATAGCCTCCCCAGGTGACTTGCAACGGCGCTGGCTTATAGCCGAACATGGCCAACCGGTTGCCTGCGGTGTGGCCGCTCAGGTCGATCAAGATGTCGATGCCATCCTCCTCGATCTGCTTGGCGAGCCGGTCATCCGACAAGCCAACCACCGGGCGCCATACAGCGAAATGGCGCTCAATAGCCTCAGTGTCGACATCCCGTGCCGCGTGGTTGTAGTAGGCGTAGCAGGAGAACTCAGGCCGCTTGGCAAAGGCTTCAATGAAAGGGATGAAGAACTTAGCCACCGCATGTTGCCGAAAGTCTGCTGAGACAAAGCCGATGCGCAGCACCCGTTCTGGGCTACGCTCGTTGGCGTGCTCAGTGCGCAGCTTGGAGCCAACCCGCTCGGTGATGCGTGCGCCGAATCGCATGTGCTCTTGCGTGAGTTCGTCCTGTTGCACCTCAGTGCTGTGGCTCAACGCATAAAGCATGCAGCTGCGCGCAAAGTCAAAATCCGGGTCCAGCTCCAGCGCACGCCGAAAGCTTCCGATAGCCACATCGACACGCCCCTGCATGGTGTTGATGACACCCAGGTTGCTGTGCAACTGGGCGACATTGGGCAGCGTGCGCAAGCTGGCTTCCACCTCCACCGCGGCGTGGGCCAGGTCGCCCCTCTCGTACAGCGCCTTGCTGAGGTTGATGTGGGCTTCGGCAAAATCCGGCTTTCGGGCAATGATGTCGCGGAACACCTGCAGCGATTCATCCCAACGCTTTTGCTCCGAGAGGTTGCTGCCCACCTCGAAGAGGATGACCATGTTGTCGGGCTGCAGCGCGTGGCAGCGGCGCAGACAGGTCTCGGCCTCCTTGAGACGGCCTTGATGCTGCAGCAAGTGCCCCAGGCGCCGCAAAGCCACAGGATGCTCAGGCTGCAGCTGCAATGCTCGGCGGAATGCCGACTCTGCAGCGGACAGGCGCCCCATCACATGCAGCATCTCACCATAGGCACCCTGCAGATCGGCAGAAGCCGGTGACGCGGCCACCGCAGCCTTGAAACACTGCATCGCCTCATCAACCAGACCTTGGGCGCTTTTCACCAGGCCCAGGTTCTGCAGCACCACCGGATCACCCGGAGTGATTCCAAGCGCACGTTCATAACTTTCGGCAGCCTCAGCCAGCCGGCCCTGCTGACGAAGCAGGAAACCCAGATTACTGTGCGCGTCAGCCCACGCCGGGGCCAGCTCGCTAGCCCGTCGGTATTCGGCCTCAGCCTGCTGTGGCTGGCCGTTTTCTGCCAACGCGTTGGCGTAGTTGAAATGGGCCTCGGCGTAGCCGTCGTCGAGGTGCAGTGCACGCTCGAAACTTGCACACGCTTCATCCAATAGCCCCTGGGCCACCAACGTGTTACCCAAATTGCAATGGGCTTCGGCGTCGCTGGGGAGAAGCTCGGCAGCACGGCGCTTGGCGTTGAGTGCCTCCTGAAGGTTGCCCGATTGTTGTTCCAGTGCCCCCAGAAGCTTCCATACAGCGCCCGAGGTGGGAAACCGATAGGACAAACGCTTGGCCGTTTTCAGTCCGGCTGCGTAGTCCTTCTTGTTGAACATGTCGATGACCGGCTGGATCTCCCGCAACGCCGGGTCTGCTTTCTGGGGCCCGGCAGCAACGGGCTTGCGAGCACCAGCACGTTGCGGTGCAGCACTCTGAACCGTGGTCGCGACCGCCGCGGAAGGGTGAGGGGCCAGGCTGGAGGCGCGGGACTGGCGAAGGTCTTGCGACAGTTGTTCATGGCGCGCTTCATCCAGCCCGTACATCTGTGCCATGGGCAACACCTGCTCGGCCATATCGAACGATTCCGCCTTGATCAGCGCGTCCACGTAACTGAACCAGAACTGCGCCTGGCGTGGTGCCGCGTTAAGTGCAGCCTCAAAATAGGGAAGTGCCTGCTTCGGCTGCAGCAGCTGCACGGCCAAAAGCACTCCCAGGTTGTGATTGGCGTCAGGGTGTCCGGGCTGTTCGCGCAGGATGGCCTCGTACAAAGACCGCGCTTCGTCAAACTGCCACTGGGAGTGAAAACCCATGGCTTCGGCAAGCCATTGATCCAATTGCTCGGTGGATGTTTCTGCAGGAGTGGGATTTGCCTCAAGCATGCAAAGGGCCTTTTCAGATTTGGATTTGCCAGATGCTCGCAATCGACAGGACTACCGCTGCGAGCCTGAAGAATAGTCGGACTTCGCTCTGCGAAGAATGGGATATGTCCAGCCTTTGCCCTTCAATTCCCGCCCCCGCGTGCAACAGTTAGCGGGACTATTCACAAACGATCCGATACATTTAAGTTCTCTTTCCATCCATTTGTGACAGAAGGGATGGACATCCGGTCTTTTTCCGGCTTTGTTTTGTTCTGCCTGGACCAGAATCATTCCATGTTCGTCATCATCGGCTACCTCGTCAGCTTCGGCTGTATCTTCGGCGTGTACGTACTGCACGGCGGGAATATTCAGGTGATTCTGAAAGCCTTGCCGTTTGAGACGATCACCATTCTGGGAGGCGCGCTGGGTGCATTTGTGGTGAATAACCAACCCAAGGTGCTCAAAGCAACGGCTGCTGCCATTCCGATGGCGCTCAAGGGCTCCAAGTACACCAAGGCGCGGTACATGGAGTTGATGGCCATGCTCTACGACATCTTGCAGAAGGCCCGTAAGGAAGGGCTGATGGCCATTGAAAAGGATGTGGAAGCGCCGCACGAGTCCGAGATTTTCAAGAAATACCCCACGGTGGGCAGCGACCACCATGTGATCGAGTTCACCACCGATTACCTGCGCATGATGGTGTCGGGCAACCTCAATTCCCATGAAATTGAAGCGCTGATGGACAGCGAAATTGAAACTCACCATCAGGAAGCCCACGCGCCGGTCGCGGCGCTTGCGCGGCTGGCGGGTGCGCTGCCGGCCTTCGGGATCATTGCGGCCGTGCTGGGGGTGGTGAACACCATGGGCTCGGTGGGCCAGCCACCTTCGGTGTTGGGGGGCATGATCGGCTCGGCGCTGGTGGGCACCTTCCTCGGTATTCTGCTGGCCTATGGGGTGGTGGAGCCACTGGGTGGCCTGGTGGAGCAAAAGATGGAAGACGCAGCCAAAGAGTTGCAGTGCATCAAGTCCACGTTGCTGGCCAGCATGCAGGGCTACAACCCTGCCACCGCCATCGAATTCGGCCGCAAGGTGCTTTTCTCAGGCGACCGCCCCAGCTTCAGTGAGCTGGAAGGGCATGTGAAGGGCAAGAAGTAACCGGCGCCGACAGCGCGCAGCCGCACACACCGTTGACTGCCATGGCAGAAAAGAAGCTCCAACCCATCATCATCAAGCGCATCAAGAAGAGCGGCCACGCTGCGCATGGTGGCGCGTGGAAGATCGCTTACGCCGACTTCGTGACGGCCATGATGGCGTTTTTCCTGCTGATGTGGCTCCTCGGCTCCACAGCCAAAGGGGAACTTCAAGGGATCGCGGCCTATTTCTCCTCGCCGCTCAAGGTGGCAATGACGGGGGGCGACGGCGCTGGCAACAGCTCCAGCGTGATTCCAGGCGGAGGCAACGACCTTTCGAAAGTGCACGGACAAGTGCGGCGCTCTGACGTGGAAGAGGCCAAGCAGCGCCGCATGAGCATCGATGCGGCGCGCGCCGAGCGTGCCAAGCAGGACCTGGACCGCATCAAGGCCCTGGAGGCCAAGATCGATGCCCTGATCACCCAAAACCCGCGCCTGAATGAATACAAGTCGCAAATCCGCATCGACATCACTCCCGATGGACTGCAGATCCAGATCATTGACGACCAGAACCGCCCCATGTTCGACAGTGGCAGTGCGTTGGTAAAACCCTACATGCGCGACATCCTGCGCGAAATCGGTGCGGCGCTGGGCGGGGTCGAAAACCGCATCAGCCTGGCGGGGCACACGGATGCGGTGCCTTATGGCAACAGCGAACGGGGCTACAGCAACTGGGAGCTGTCTGCCGACCGCGCCAATGCGTCGCGCCGCGAGCTGGTGTCCGCGGGTATGCCAGACGCTAAACTGGGACGCGTGGTGGGCTTGGCAGCCAGTGACTTGCTGGAACCAGAAAACCCCCGATCCCCGGCCAACCGGCGCATCACCATCACGGTGCTGACCCGCGAAGCCGAAGAACGACTCATGGGCAAAGGGATTCCCGAAATCACCTCAACGGAACTGTTGACCGAAAAGCGGGAAAATCCCCCCCCGAGCCGGTGATGGTTACGACTTGTCACCAAACCTGCTGCCCATGACAATACTTACAGTAATTCTCGACCGAAAGGGTCCCCAGTGACCACAGCCCTTCGTTTTCTGATCGTTGACGACTTTTCCACCATGCGACGCATCGTGCGCAACCTGCTCAAGGAGAGCGGCTTTGCGGATGCGGACGAAGCGGAAGACGGCGTCGCCGCACTGAACAAGCTGCGCACCAGCAAGTTCGACTTTGTGGTGACGGACATCAACATGCCCAACATGAACGGCTTTCAGCTGCTGGCCGAAATCAAGAAGGACGACAAGCTCAAGCACTTGCCCGTTCTGATGGTGACCGCTGAAGCCCGCAAGGAAGACATCGTTGCCGCCGCCCAAGGGGGCGCCGCAGGCTACATCGTCAAACCCTTCACCAAGGCCACCCTGGAAGAGAAGGTGACCCTGATCCTCAAGAAGATGGGGCTATGAGACCATGGACGCCACACCGGACAACAGCCAGCCGCCAGAGCAGTCGGCCGATGTACACCACAAGATCGGCCTGCTCACCCGCCAGCTGCACGACTCCCTGAACGAACTGGGCTACGCCGACAAGCTGCGCGGCTCCATGGGCGAGTTGCCCGACGCGCAAAGCCGGCTGTCGTACATCGCCCGCCTGACGGGCGAGGCCGCCGAAAAGGTGCTCAACCGGGTGGAGCAGGCCAAGGCCCAGCACGACTACATCGCCGCCGAAACGCGGCGTGTGGTGACCTCCCTGGTGAAAGACCCGGTCGCGGCGGTCGCCAAGGGGGAGATCATGAATTTCCTCACCGACGTGGAACGGGTGACGCAGGAGGCGGACACGCACCTCACTGAAATCATGATGGCCCAGGATTTTCACGACCTGACGGGCCAGGTGATTGCGCGCGTGGTCAACCTCGCAGCCACCATTGAGGAGCAGCTGGTGCAGTTGCTCATCCAGACCGCCCCGCCCAACGCGCAGGTGGCACCCGTGGAAACCAAGCCCGCACACCTGCAGGGCCCCGTGGTCGACCCCGAGAACACGCCCGACGTGGTCACCGACCAGTCGCAGGTGGACGACCTGCTGGCCAGCCTGGGCTTCTGAACCGGTTTTTGCGTCAAAACTGGCTCTAGCGCTTACCCATCAAGCGCTAGCAGCTATCATTCTTGAAAAGACCTCAGTTCAAAACGTCCAAGGGCTCGCTCCCGCAGCAGGGGTGACGCTGCTGGTGGCGACGGCGAAAAGCAGGGGGCGCCGCCCCCTTATCCACCTTTAAATTTCCAGGTCGGTCACGACAATGGCATGGCACCAGCCGTCATGCCACCATGGAATCCAGCCAAGAAAAAAGCCTTCCCGCGTCAGAGCGCAAACTGCAAAAAGCGCGCACCGACGGCCAGGGCGCGCGCTCGCGGGATCTCTCCCATCTGGCAATTTTGGGCACCGGGGCCGTTTGCATGCTGGTGCTCGCGCCCGAGCTGATGAACCGGCTGAAGCTGGCCATGAGCCAGCAATTGGCGTTCGACGCCGCCGTGGTGATGTCGCCCGGTCACATGCTTAGCCGCCTGCAGGACATGGTGGGCCTGGGCGTGGTGGCCAGTGCCGTGTTTGCCATCATCACCGGGTTTGCGGCTCTGGTGTCGGCCATTGGCGCTGGCGGCTGGATCTTCAGCCTCAAGCCCATCACCCCCCAGTTCAGCCGGCTCAATCCGATCTCCGGGTTGGCAAATCTCTTTTCCAAACAGCAGATGGCCAACGTGGCCAAGATGGTGCTGCTGACCGCGATCATTTCGTATGTGGCCTGGAAGTTCCTTGGAAACAGCATTGGGCAGATGGCCATGCTGGTGCTGCAGCCCTCGCCACTGGCCATTACCCAGGTGGCCGAATGGCTGACCTCTGGCGTGACGCTGATGCTGCTGGTGGTGTTCATGGCGGCACTCATTGACGTGCCGTTGCAGGCTTACTTCTTCAAGACGCGGCTCAAGATGTCGCACGAAGAGGTAAAGCAAGAGCACAAGGAATCCGACGGCAACCCGCACACCAAGGGCCGCATCCGCCAGAAGCAGCGCGAGATGGCCGACCGCGCCAGCGTGGGCGCCGTGCCCAAGGCCGACTTCGTGGTGATGAACCCCACCCACTACGCGGTCGCGCTCAAATACGACGACAAAACCATGAGCGCCCCGCAGGTGATCTCGCGTGGCACCGACCTCACGGCTTTCCGCATCCGCGACCTGGCCAAGGAGCATGGCGTGCCCGTGCTGCAGTCGCCCATGCTGGCCCGCGCGCTGTATGCCCATGCCGAGCTGGACCAGGCGATTCCCGCCACGCTGTACACCGCCGTGGCCCAGGTGCTGGCCTATGTCTACCGGCTGAAGGCCGCGATGCGTGGCGAGGGCCGCATGCCCGATGCCCTGGTCGACCCCTATGTGCCGCCCGAACTTGACCCGCTGAACCGCACCACGGTGCAAGGTGCCCAAGCATGAACAACTCCCTGAAGTCTCTGCAGCAATGGGCGGGGTCCAACGCCGGCTTCCTGCAAGGCATGTCGGCCCCGCTGCTGGTCGTGGCCATTCTGGCGCTGATGGTGCTGCCCATCCCGCCATGGATGCTGGATGCGTTCTTCACGCTCAACATCGCCGTGGCGCTGATGGTGATGATGGTGGCCGCGTACATGCTGCGGCCGCTGGACTTTGCTGCGTTTCCGTCGGTGCTGCTGCTGACCACGCTGATGCGTCTGTCGCTGAACGTGGCCTCCACCCGGGTGGTGCTGCTGGAAGGCCATCAGGGCCCGGGCGCCGCGGGCGCGGTGATCGAGGCGTTTGGCCACTTTCTGATCGGCGGCAACTTCGCCGTGGGCCTGATCGTGTTTGCAATCCTGGTGGTGATCAACTTTGTGGTGATCACCAAGGGTGCCGAGCGCATTGCCGAAGTGTCGGCGCGCTTCACGCTGGACGCGATGCCCGGCAAGCAGATGGCGGTGGACGCCGACCTGAACGCTGGCCTGATCGATGAGAAGGAAGCCAAGCGCCGCCGCGCGGAAGTGTCTGAAGAGGCCAACTTCTTCGGCTCCATGGACGGCGCTTCCAAGTTCGTGCGCGGCGACGCCATCGCCGGCATTCTGATTCTGGTGATCAACATCGTGGGCGGCTTTGCCATCGGCATGCTGCAGCACGGCCTGTCCGCCGGGCAGGCTGCCGACAGCTACATCCTGTTGGCCATTGGTGATGCGCTGGTGGCACAGATTCCTGGCCTGCTGATTTCGGTGGCAGCCGCCATGGTGATCTCGCGCGTGGGCAAGGAACACGACATGGGCCGCCAGATCGTGGAGCAGTTGTTCATGTCGCCCCGCGTGCTGGGTGTAACCGCCGGCATCCTGGTGCTGCTGGGCCTGATCCCCGGCATGCCGCACCTGGTGTTCCTGAGCATGGGCAGCCTGCTGGGCTATGTCGCCTGGGTGCTGCATGGCCGCCAGAAGGCGCCACCCGAAGTCGAAGCGCCACCGCCCCCAGTCAGCGACGGCGAAGCCACCTGGGACGACCTGCAGCCCGTGGACCTGCTGGGCCTGGAACTGGGCTATCGCCTCATCAGCCTGGTGGACAAGAGCCGCCAAGGCGACCTGCTCACCCGCATCAAGGGCGTGCGCCGCAAGTTTGCGCAGGAAGTCGGCTTTCTGCCGCCCGCCGTGCACGTGCGCGACAACCTCGAATTGAAGCCCAGCGGCTACCGCATCACCCTGCGCGGCGTGGTGGTGGGCGAAGGCGAGGCCTTCCCGGGCATGTTCCTGGCCATCAACCCCGGCGGCATCAGCACACCGCTGATCGGCACGCCCACCACCGACCCGGCCTTTGGCCTGCCCGCCCACTGGATCGACGATCGGCAGAAGGAAGCCGCACAAATGGCCGGTTTTACGGTCGTTGATTCCGAAACCGTGATGGCCACCCATTTGTCACACTTGATGCAAGTGCAAGCCGCCAAGCTCCTCAGCCGCACAGAGACTCAGCAGCTGGTGGAGCACGTGGCCAAACTGGCCCCCAAGCTCATCGAAGAAGTGGTTCCGAAAATGGTCTCCATCGCAACGTTCCAGAAGGTCCTTCAGCTGCTGCTGGAAGAGTCTGTGCACATCCGCGATATCCGCACCATCATCGAAACCCTGGCCGAACACGCGGGCAGCGTGTCCGACCCGGTGGAGCTGGCCCGCCGCGTGCGCATTGCACTGTCGCCCGCCATCGTGCAGCAGATCTACGGCCCCTCGCGCGAGCTCAACGTCATCGCCATCGAGCCCGGCCTGGAGCGCCTTTTGGTGCAGGCCCTGGGCAATGCCGCAGGCCCGGCGCTGGACCCCGGCGTGGCCGACATCCTCACACAGAAGGCTGCCGAAGTGGCCCTCAAGCAGGAAGAGATGGGCCTGCCCGCCTGCCTGCTCGTGCCCGACCAGATCCGCAATGCCATCTCTCGCCTGGTGCGCCGCGTGGCGCCCCGCCTGCAGGTGCTTGCGCACAGTGAAATCCCCGAGACCCACACCATCCGCATTGGGCCGATCCTTAAAGGTGCATCAGCATGAACATCAAACGCTTTACCGCCCCCACCTCCCGGGAGGCTCTGGCCAAGGCGCGCATGGCCTTTGGCGACGGCACACTGATCCTGTCCAACCGCCCCACCGCCAACGGTGTTGAGGTGGTGGCCACGGCGGAAGACACGCTTTCGGCCATTGATGGTGGTGGCACCACGGGCCTGGGGGCTGCGGCCAACCCTCCCCTGCTCTCGCCCACGCCGCCGCGCGCCGCTGCGCCACGCAATAGCCAAGCGGCATCATCCGAGCCGCTCGGCCGCTCGGCCGTGCAGGAAGACACCGAACAGTTGGCCATGAGCACGCTGTCGTTCCAGGACTACGTGCGCGAGCGCATGCTGCGCCGTCGCCACGAAGCCCTGCACGGCAGCGCCGAACCACAGACGCTGTCGGAACGCAGCCGCGACCAGGAGCCCGACCGCGAGCGTGAACGCATGGCCGCCCCGGCCGTGGTGCGCCACAACCCGCTGCGCACCATCCCCATGGACATTCCGCCCGAGCCGCCCCGCCGCCGCCAGGAGCCCGCAGCAAGCAGCAGCCTGGTGCAATCCGGCAACCAGCAAAGCGTGATGAACGAACTGCACGCGATGAAGGAGCTGATCGAAGACCGCTTCAACACGCTGGCCTGGCTGGGTCAGGCGCGGCAGGACCCGATCCAGTCCAACCTGATGCTCAAGATGATCCGCGCGGGCTATTCGCCCTCGCTGGCCCGCGCAGTGCTGGAGCGCATGCCCGAAGACCTGTCCGCCGGTGAGTCCGTGCGCTGGCTCATGGAGGTGCTGGAGCGCAACCTCAAGACCGATCAAAACGACCCACCGCTGTTCGAGCAAGGCGGCATCTTCGCGATGGTGGGCTCCACCGGCGTGGGCAAGACCACCACCACCGCCAAGCTGGCGGCGCTGTGCGCGCGCATCCACGGCCCGGGCAGCGTGGGCCTGATCACTCTGGACACCTACCGCGTGGGCGCCCACGAGCAGCTGCGCACCTACGGCCGCATGCTGGGCATCGTGGCGCACCTCGCGCACGACCGCGCTGCGCTGCAAGACCTGCTGGGCCTGCTCAGCGGCAAGAAGATGGTGCTGATCGACACCACGGGCGTGGCACCGCGCGACCCGCGCAAGCGCGACATGCTCGACGTGCTGGACCTGCCCAACGTCAACCGCCTGCTGGTGCTCAACGCCGGCTGCCACGGCGACACACTCGACGATGTGCTGACCGCCTTCAAGACGGACGGCTCGCAACAGGCCATCCTCTCCAAGGTGGACGAGGCAGTGAAGCTCGGCCCTGCCATCGACGCGCTGATCCGCCACCAGATGGTGCTGCGCGGCGTGACCAACGGCCAGCGCGTGCCCGAAGACTGGGAACGCGCCGACGCACAGAAGCTCGTCTCCACCTCCATGCGGTCGCCTGCCAAATCGGCGTTCGACCCCAAGGCGGCCGACCTGAACTTCTTCTTCTCGCACTCGCCCGACACCGTGGCAGACAGGGGGCTGGTTGATGCTTGATATCGGATTTCACCAAGCCGCCGGCCTGCACAGCTTCACCCCCCAGGCCGAACTGCGCGTGGTGGCCGTGGCCAGCCAGGGCCACAGCGCCACAGGCCTCGAAGCGCTCTGGCAGATCTGCGCCAGCCTTCAGCGCCTGGGCTACCCCGTGGTGGTGCTGGACGGCACCGCGCAAGAGACCGACGACTGCCCCGGCCTGCTGCACCTGTTGCAGCAAGCATCGTGGCGCGATGGCGTACAGCTGAACCTGGGCGCCACCGCCGCATCGCTGGCTGTCATTCCCGCAGCGCGCGGCATGCAGCGCATGAGCCGCGAGGCAGAGCGCAGCGATGCTGCGCCGCTGCACAGCCTGCTGCCGTATTTCAGAACCTACGGCCTGGTGGTGCTGCACGCCCCGGCCACCACACTGGGCCCGCTGCTCACGCACACGGCCACCGTGCCGCTGGTGGTGATGGGCGAAGGCGCTGCGGGCGTGATGAGCAGCTACAAGAGCCTCAAGCAGATCGCGCTGCACACCGGCCTGCCCTGCATGGTGGCAGCCTTGCTGCGCGGCATGGGTGCGGCCGAGCGAAGCAAGACGCAGGCGGCCTTGCTCACGCTGCAAGGATGTGCGGAACGCCACCTGGGCGGCCCGGTGCGCACCACCACCATCGCCACCCAGAGCCCCCAGGACCTGCAGCGCCTGGCCTTGCAACTGCTGGAGAATGCGGGCACCATCAGTGAATCGCTGACAGCACTGCCTTCTTACGGCCCCAAGGGCACCCCCGCACACATTGTTCGGAGCCATTGACGTTCTTCCAGTGCATTCAACGTTTTCTATGTACACCGCCAAAGGCCAGCTTGATCGTGACGCGATGATTCGCCAGCATGTTCCGCTGGTCCGCAGGATCGCGCACCACATGATCGCCAAGCTGCCGCCCAATGTGGAGCTGGACGACCTGATCCAGGTTGGCATGATGGGCCTGGCAGAAGCCCTGTCGCGCTACGAAGTGGCCCAGGGTGTGCAGTTTGAAACCTTCGCCACCCAGCGCATCCGCGGCGCCATGCTCGACGAGCTGCGCGAGGGCGACTGGATGAGCCGCAGCTCGCGCAAGAGCCAGAAAGACATCGAGCACGCCGTGCAGCGCCTGGAGCAAAAGCTCGGCCGCAGCCCGCTGGAATCGGAAATCGCGAACGAAATGGGCCTGAGTCTGGCCGACTACCAAAGCCTGCTGGGCAAGGTGCGCGGCACGCAGCTGGTGTACCTGGAGGACATGACCCATGGCAACGAAGACGACGACGGTTTTCTGGACCGCCACGTGGCCGATGCCGACGCCGACCCGCTGGAACTGTTGCGCGACCAGCGGCTGAAGATGTCCCTCGTCAACGCCATCAAGAGCCTGCCCGAACGCGAGCAGCACATCATGGGCATGTACTACGAACATGACATGAACCTCAAGGAAATCGCCGCCGTGCTGGGCGTGACCGAGTCGCGAGTGTGCCAACTGCACAGCCAGTCCATCGCCCGCCTGCGGGCCAAGATGCGCGCGCATTAGGCTCCCACCTGAGCGGCTTTGCCGCGCCCCTGTGGGGGACGCCACCGGTGGACTGGCGGAGCCAACTCTACGCTGGCGCTAGCGCTGGGCTACTAGGTTGTGCCGGTTTCGAAGGCGTGCCTTGGCTGCAAAGGGGTT
>JBCNOJ010000299.1:0-6602 GCA_039593925.1 Acidovorax sp. | reverse complement strand
ATCCTGCCAGCGGGTCAATGGCCATGAGCTGGGCGAGTGTCTGGGCACTGCTGGCAGCATCCTCCAATCGCTGGCGGGCGCCTGTCAGCGCACCATGCACGGCACGGTAGGCGTTGTCCAACACAACAATGCGTTGCGCAAGCTCTGCGCGCTCCAAACCACGCACGGCAGACGCTGCATCGATCCAGGGAGTGCTGGCCTCATTGTTGGCGATCAAGTCGCGGGCTTCGCCCGTTTGCACCGGCCAGCTCTCGCGCTCTGAGCTTGGATATTTTGCGGAGATCGCAGCAGTGCGGCGTTCATACTCTGCGTTGACCGCTGCGAGCATGGCCGCCTTGGCCTGCGCGAATTCCCCAGCGCGCTCGGCGTGGTTCTTGAAGACCTCCGCAGCCGTCAGCGCCGCGACAGACCACGCCTGAAACCATCCGTCCCCCTTCTTTACGGGCGCCAGCTCCACGGCCTTGTGCGTCAGCGGGTTGTGCACAGGTGCTGCAACAGCCTGCACGGCGACGTAGCCATCGGGAAGCGCGAAAGGCACCGGGAACGAGCAGTCCGGGTGCCGCGCAATGATCTGCGCTGCTGTGAGTGGATAGGCACCAGTAGAAACATGCAAGAACATCAGAGATCCCCAGCGTTAGATGGATAGGAGCGGCCACCGCCCCACAGAATGCGCATGGCCGAGCCTTGGCTTGAGGCCACAAACGAGTCGGTCTCGGCGTAGGCCGTAGTCAACGTCTCCCCGGGGGTCACCGGGATGTTGTTCGCCCAAGCCAGGGTGAGGCCGTGGCGGCCGGGGATTCCGCCGCCATAGACAGTGCCGCCAGGAGAGCCGGGGCCGCCTGGCGAGCCCTGGCCCCATTGACCACCACCAGCGCCTGCTGTGCCGTTGGCACCCACACCACGCAGGCCGACGCCACCGCCAGGGCCGCCCATATGTTCAATGGATGGCGCAGGGTAAAAATCAGGCTGCAACCCACCACCACCGCCGCCACCGCCACCGCCGCCGTTACCGGCGTTGCCGTTGAGGCCTTCATTGCTGCCCCCTAAATTGCCACCCGCGCCGCCATTGCCGGAGTAACCACCCGCGCCACCACCGCCACTCAGGTAGTAGGACGAACCTCCAGCCAGGGGACTGGTGCCGCCATCACCGCCGCCATCGCCAAGGCGGTCGCCGCGCTTTGCGCGAACAAGGTCAACCCCGCCGCGCCGCAAGACCCGGCCGACGCACACCACGCTGATGCTGTAGACCCCCTCGGGCACCACAAAATTGCCGCCGGTCAAAACAACCTGGCCGGGCGCGGCCTGGGGCATTCCGCAGAACATGCGCCGCCTCATAGGGGGTACGCCTGCAGATAAGCGCCGTACCACTTGGTACCGTCACGCGAGCGCGAGAAATACAGCAGATGCCGCTTGTTGACCGCGAGGCTTGGCGCCACGCCGTTGGGCCAAATGACATTCGCAAAGTGCGTGATAACCCCTGCAGTAAGGGCTATCTCCAGCTGCAGGCCGTAGTCGATGCCTGCGGCTGGGATGTTGGTGACTGTCAGTGTCCGGTTGGCGGCCACCGCTTCGTAAAACCGGCTGCCTTTGCTGCAATCGATGGCGCCGCCTGCCAGGTCAATGATGGCTTCGGATTGCTGCGCGAGCTGGCGCCAGGCACGCCAGGTGCCACCTTGCTTCTGTCGGTAGAACACGCGGCCGAATGCATCGGCCGCTGGGTAGGCGGTCTGCGCGATCAGGCCAGAGTCGGTATCGACTATCTGGGCAACGACGACGCGGCCGGCCGTTGGTGCGTTGGCCAGGTCCGCGCCCACACAGATGCGGTTGACTGCAGGGATGGTGTTCCAGTCTCCCGCCACCACCGCAGCCGCTTCGTCGCCCACGGTGATACCGCCAGCTCCTAGCAGGCTTTGGCCGTTTACCGTCTTGATGTTCTCCCCCGACTCCAGCCGCTGCTGTTTGTCGGCCAACGCTTGCGCCAGTACCTCAAACGCTGCTTGCACCTGGGTGCTGATGGGCTTGTCGGCGTCGCTGGTGTTGTCCACATTGCCCAGGCCCACCATGGCCTTGGTCAGGCTTGTGGCGTCGAGCTTGTCAGCGAGGCTCAGGCTGATGAGCTGCAGGAATGTGTCCAGCAGCTCAAACGCTGCGCGCAGGCGCGGCACATCGTCTTCGTGAAAGTTGTCGATGTGCGGCAGCGGCAAGTTCAGCGCATCGGTGCGCTGGTCGATGGGGTGCCCCAGTTGTGTCGTCGGCATATATCCCCCTTTACAGCACCACGGCGCGCAGGTTGCCCACGGTGGGGCGCGCTGCGGTGCCGCCGGTCAGGGTGATGCGCACCCGCACGCGGGCGCCTGCGAACTCTGGCAGCTCGTGGGTGAACTCGCGCACCCCCGCCGTGGCTTCGCTGGCCGATACGTAGGGCACCAGCACCCAGGGGGCGCCCGGTGCGTCGGTCTGCGCGTGCACCTGCACCGCACTGCCCGATGGAATCTCTGCCTGAAACACCACCTTCAACCGGCTGGAACCACCACCGGCGCCCAGCCAGCGGCTGACGTAGTCGCCCGTGGCCGCAATGGCACCCGCCATCAGCTGCACCCCCGGCTGAAGCACCGCGCCCAGGGTGGCATTGGCACCGAGGCGGGCGCGCACTTGCACCTCGCCGGTGTACGGCTCTGCCAGCCACACCACTTGGCCGTCTGCCAGCTGCAGTACCTGGCCGCCTTCAAACACCAGCTCGAACACCGCAGGCGTGTCGGCCGCAGGGCGCTCGGCATGGCCCATCACCATCAGGTCAGTGGCGCCTTCGAGCGTGGCGGTGCCCAGCTCGATCACCCGCTCTGCCTGGGTGTAGGCAGGCCCCAGCAGGCGGAAGACCAGATCGCGGTCTTGGTGGGGTGTCCACGTGTTTGCGTTGGCCGACGACAGCAGCACACCGATCTGGTACGGCTGGCCCGTCACATAGGCGCCGGTGGCGGTGTCCCATTTGCCCAGCTCAGCAATGGCCAGCGCCGTTACTGCATCGTCCGTACCGATCACCACCGCGTATTCACGGGCGGCCTGCAGCATGACAGGTGTCCACGCGATGCGGGTTTCCGTGCCCAGCTGGATGGCGCTGGCCGGAACGCGGTGCGCCAGAACCAAGGTGCCGGTGGGCAGGCCGCTTTGTGTCTCCCGCAGCTCCAGCAGAACGTCGCTTGTGCCCTTCGCAGTAAAAACAAGGTCAATGCCTGCGCATTGGGTGTCGGCATCCAGCGTGAAGGTTTGTGCAAGCGGGTCGCCGCCTCCAAACATCTCATAGGCGGTAGAGCAACTGGGCGACCTGGTGGTGACCGCACCGCCACCGCCTCGGCCAGATGGCCCCACCACAAAATCCCCACCGCCTGAAGGTGCCGGGTTCGGGTCGTAGTTCTGCCAGTTCTCATTGGTGACCTGCTGCTGCACCCGCGTGACCGCTGTGCCTTGGCCGGTAAAGAGCGCCGCGCCACGGGTGCCACCCGTACCCATGAACACCACTTCCTTGGCCCCTGCTGGCACATCCGCTGGCACCTCGAAGGTGCCCGCCAGCAGGCCCTGCGCATTCGCCGCCAAGGTGCTGCCAGCCAGCGGCGCCGGTTCCACATCCACACCGTCAAACGTGACAGACGAAAGCACCTCGCCCGGCCCGAACCCGGCAATGTCAAACCGCACCGCGATCTGGCGCAGGTGTTCCAGCTCTGTGCTGGTCTCGCTGATGAGCTTCACGCTGCCCGTGGCGCCGGTGTAGTAGCTGGCACCGCCGCTGCCGGTATACAGGCGGTTGGTCACAGGGCTTGTCCACTGGGTATCAACCTCTGTCCACCGGTCCACATGGGGCGTCAGGGTGATGGCGGCGGGCAGCGGGTCAAACGCTTGGTATGGGTTGACCAGCATGGAGCCCGTGCGGCGCTGCTGCTGCACCAACGTCCGCCAGCCATGGTCGGGCGCCTGGCGGGTCTGCAGGTCCAGGCCCAGTTGGTGCACGGCCACGGCCACCGGCAGGCGCAGCGCGCCGCCCACGATGGCGCCGGTTTGCGGCACACCGGCGTCGCGCATGGCGTCGGACACAAAGGGGTCGGCAAACAAGCCCTTGCGAATGCCTGCATCGCGGCCGGACACGTCCACCGCCAGGCGCAGCTCGGCCTGGTCTTCGGCCAATGCGTCCAAGCGGCGGCCGTAGTCCACCAGCTTGTCCTGGCGCACCACGCGCACGCCGTCTTGCACCACACGGCGGTTGCTGTCCCAGCTCTGGTACACGCTGGCCAGCAGCAGCATGGATGGCGGCACGTTGGGCGGCGCTGGCGACCACTCGGCACTGATGCCGCGCACCCACCGGAACACGCCTTCGGCATCCAGGCACAGCCGGTCCACCCGGCGCAGCATCTGCTCGTAGGTGACCAGCACCATGGTGCCTTCCAGGGCGCCCGATACATCAAAACCCGTGGCGTCCACCCCCGTGGGGACCGCGACACGCATGTAGGTGTAGGTCACCTGATAGGTGCTGCCCACCGCAGGCTCAGCGCCCGCCGGGCTCCAGTCCACTTGCCCGGCCGTCAGTTTGTAGTCCGCCGGGGCGTGGTACGTGGTGCCCCCTTGCTTCACCTCATTGATGGCGATCACGGCCGCATCGGGCAGCGCGTCGGCCGCGCCGCCGAAACCACCATGCACCACGTCCACCGTGCGGCGGGACTGAATGCGCACCTGTGGCACCCCTCGCATGGGCGCGCGATAGACGTTGATGCGCTGGGCGCCCTCGGTGGCGGAGTAATGGGCCTCGCTGTCGATCAGCTTGATGTCCGGCCCGGTGGCGTACACCAGGCGGCGGGAGGCGGCCAGCTCCACCCCGTAGCCGTTGACCCGCGCACGGCCTTCGCTGACGGTGTAGACCTGCTCGCCCGTGCCCAGGTTGGCGGCGGCGGCCACGGCCAGGCCGCTGACGATGTAGCCATCGCCCGCGCTGTCGCGGTCATAGCGCGCCAGGGCCTGGGTGACCGCGTCGAGGTTGGGCGGTGGTTCCTTGCCGCGCAGGTAGCCATCTTCCACCACATAGACCGGAAAGAACTCCCCGGCCTGGCCGTCGCCAGCGCGGCCCCATACGGGCGTGACCACCTGGCGCCAGGCGCCGGGCTGCTGGTAGCTGGGGGTGCCTGCGGCGGGGTTGAGCAGGGCCGGGTCGGTCAGCTCGGTGGCGATGCTGGTCTGCAGGTAGATACCCACATTGACCACGCCGACCACCGGCACGCTGAACGCGCCCGGGGGAATGCCGCGCACGGCGCCCTTGAGGTAGATGGCGCCGGATTCGGCCTGCACTGCGCCGGTGTCGGCGTTGACGATGATGCGCGCGTCGCGCACCACGTCGCCATCGCGGAACAAAGCGTCGGCAATGCCGCGCAGGCGGTGGGCCGCCATGGCCTGCGCGTCGTTCAGTTCGGCCGACTGCAGCACCTTGTCTTGGCGGAACAGGATGGCTTCGTGGTTCTTCGCGGGGTCGAAGCGGGTGTGGATGGTGTTGTTGTCCATGGGTGTGATGGCTCAGAACGGCAAAACGAATTCCTGCACCTGGCGGGTGCTGGCGTTGCGGGTGAAGGCGTCAAAGCGCTCCAGGGTGTAGAGGTCGCCCGGGTCCACTACCTGGGCGGCGGTGAAGTAGCGCTGGCCAGGTGGCAGGCCTGCCACCATCTGCCCGCCAATGAACACGCCCAGCTCGCGCACCACCTCGCCTGCAGCGTCCGCATAGTCAAACGTCCAGCGGGCATGCACCCACTTGCTCGGCTGGGCGCTGGCGGTGTAGCGGCTGCCATCCGGCAGCTCGATCTCGCCTTCGGCATGGGGCACCACGTACTGCACCGAGGTGATGAGGCGGCGGCCGATCTCGTCCACCAGGGCGGTGGCGGTGGTGGGCTCGGGTGGGGTCTCGGCATCCCAGGCGGGCAGGCCACGGCCCCAGGCGAAGTAAAGGGGTTGCGCGGCAATGGCGCTGGCCAGCGCAATGCGGCCCTGGTCTTGCAAAACAGCCATCAGGTTTCCTTTGAGATAAGTTGAAAGTGCTCGCGCCATGGTCCGCCCCAGGGGCCGCCCCAGCGGCGGTGTGGGTGGACTGGCACGGTGGATTGATGCGGTTGCAGCTGGGTGGTGAAGCCGGTGGGCGCCGGGGCCGCCCACGCCGATCCGCGCGCTTGAGACTGCGAGTTGACGCGCATGCCACCGCCCACGGGAGGTGCGGTGGTGGTGTATTGCCGCAGTTCCATGGTGCCGCCGGACACCGCAGACAGCACGCGCGAGTCGAGGCGCCAGGCATCGAGCACGGGCATGTCGTCGTAGCGGGACACGAACACACGCACCTGGGTGGTTGCGCCGCTGGGCTGGCCCACAGGCGCAGTGGGCAGGGTGCCCCCGCGACGTTCGCCGAAGGACTCCAGCACGCCGTGTGCACCGGGCACGCCGCTGTATCCGTCCAGCATTCCAGCGTCCAGGGCCGGGCCACGGTCCAGCACGATGGGGCGCAGGTCGTAGCCGTGGAACACGCGGTAGAAGTGCACGTGCGCGGGCAGGCTGGCGCGCACTACGTGGGCCACGCGGGCGAG
>JBCNOJ010000298.1:0-6608 GCA_039593925.1 Acidovorax sp. | reverse complement strand
GCTTCAGCAGCGGCTTCCACCATCTTCTCGCGCCATTCCTTGGCGGATTCCACCAAGTCAGCAGGGATGTCTTCGTAGCTGAACTTCATGCCCTGGGAAGCTTCGTCCCAGATGATGGCCTTCATCTTCAGCAGGTCCACCACGCCAGTGAACTTGTCTTCAGCACCGATCGGGATCACGACGGGCACGGGGTTGGCCTTCAGGCGCAGCTTCATCTGGTCGTAGACCTTGAAGAAGTTCGCACCGGTACGGTCCATCTTGTTCACAAAGGCCAGACGAGGCACCTTGTACTTGTTGGCCTGGCGCCAAACGGTTTCCGACTGGGGCTGCACGCCGCCCACGGCGCAGTACACCATGCAGGCACCGTCCAGCACGCGCATGGAACGCTCCACTTCGATGGTGAAGTCCACGTGGCCGGGGGTGTCGATGATGTTGAAACGGTGCTCAGGATAGGTATTGTCCATACCCTTCCAGAAGCAGGTCGTGGCAGCCGAGGTGATCGTGATGCCGCGCTCTTGCTCTTGTTCCATCCAGTCCATGGTGGCTGCACCATCGTGCACTTCACCAATCTTGTGGCTCACGCCCGTGTAGAACAGAATGCGTTCGGTGGTCGTGGTCTTGCCAGCGTCAATGTGGGCCGAGATACCGATATTGCGGTAGCGCTCGATGGGGGTATTGCGAGCCATGGTGGATCCTTGATGGGTCGTATTGGAGAGGGTGTCGGGCAGCCATACTGGCGAGAATGCCCGTCAATTTTGTGACTGCCTGAATCGACACAAGGCTGCTGGCATAAACACCAGCAGCCTTGGCCTATATCAGGACAAATCCGCGTTTTAGAAGCGGAAGTGGCTGAATGCCTTGTTGGCTTCTGCCATGCGGTGCACTTCGTCACGCTTCTTCATAGCGCCGCCACGGCCTTCGGTGGCTTCCAGCAGTTCGTTGGCCAGACGTTGGGCCATCGACTTTTCACCGCGCTTGCGGGCGGCTTCCTTGATCCAGCGCATGGACAGGGCCAGACGACGGACGGGGCGCACTTCGACGGGAACCTGGTAGTTGGCACCGCCCACGCGGCGGGACTTCACTTCGACCATGGGCTTCACGTTGTTGATGGCAACGGTGAAGGCTTCCAGGGGGTCCTTGTCAGGGTGCTTCTTTTCGATCAGCTCCAGGGCGCCGTAAATGATGCGCTCTGCAACTGCCTTCTTGCCGCCTTCCATGATCACGTTCATGAATTTGGACAGCTCTACATTGCCGAACTTGGGATCCGGCAGGATTTCACGTTTGGGGACTTCGCGACGACGTGGCATTTTTTACCTCTATCTTTGCTTCAGTTGGCATCTTTTCAGACACCGCGAGAGCCAATCAAGGACTCCCACTTACTCGACCCGCGCAGAACACCTGCGTTTGGGGTCACTACGCTGCATCACCGCGCCACGCGGGAAACAGCACCGAAAATTCTTTGCGAAAAACGCAGGGCTTACTTGGCCTTGGGCTTCTTGGCACCGTACTTGGAGCGCGCTTGCTTGCGGTCTTTCACGCCTTGCAAGTCCAGCGAACCACGCACGATGTGGTAACGCACACCGGGCAAGTCCTTCACACGACCGCCGCGAACCAGCACCACGCTGTGTTCTTGCAGGTTGTGGCCTTCGCCGCCGATGTAGGAGATCACCTCAAAACCGTTGGTCAGGCGCACCTTGGCGACCTTACGCAGAGCGGAGTTAGGCTTCTTAGGCGTCGTGGTGTACACACGGGTGCACACGCCACGGCGCTGGGGAGAGTTTTCCATCGCAGGGCTCTTGGACTTGATCTTTTCGACCTCGCGCCCCTGACGGACTAATTGATTGATGGTTGGCATGAAATACGTCCCTAAACGTGAATTTGCTTCGTGAAAGCGAAAACGTGAATCCCTTCGGAAATTCCGAAAAGCCTTCTAATGTAGCAGCAAGGCGTCGATCAGGCAAGACGCATGCGGCGTTACACCGAAACCCCTCCCGAAGCGCCGATATGGCCTGCAGCGTTAAAAGCGCACGGCCCAGGCCAGGACCGCCGCGCAAGGGCCGCCCCGCCGCGCTGGCGGTGTCCCCTTTCCCGAATGGCGCAGCCATTCGAGAGAAGGGGGAAGGCGCGAAGCGACTCAGGGGGATGTACCTTATTTAATCCAGAGGCGGATGCCGTCCCACGCACGGCCCAGGATGCCAGCCTGCTCCACGCCCTCCAGGGCGATCAGTGGCACTTCAGCCACAGCCTGGTCGGCCAGCATGACCTTGAGCGTGCCGATGGACTGGCCCTTGGTGTACGGTGCGACCAAAGGGTCCGGGCGGGTGATCTGGGTGGTGACCTTGCCTGCGCTGCCCGAGGGCACGGCCACGACGATGGCCTCTTCGCGGCCGATCTTGAGGGTGTTGGCGGTGCCCTTCCACACTGCGGGCGTGGCGACCGGGCTGCCGGCATCAAACAGCTTGACGGCCTCGAACGCGGTGTAGCCCCAGTTCAGCAGCTTCTGGCTCTCGTTCGCGCGCGCGTTTTCGCTGGCGGCACCGAGCACGATGGAGAGCAGGCGGCGCTGGCCTACGCCGGGGAATTCACGCTTGGACGTGGCCACCAGGCAGTAGCCCGCGGCAGCAGTGTGGCCGGTCTTGAGGCCATCCACCGTGGGGTCGCGGAACAGCAGCGAATTGCGGTTGCTGCCGTTCGATGCCGGAGTACCTGGGTAGCTGTACTGCTTGGTGGAGTAGTAGTGCATGTACTCCGGAAAGTCCTTCATCAGCCGCATGGCCAGCACGGAGAGGTCGCGCGCCGTAGTGGTGTGACCGGCTTCGGTCAGGCCTTCGGGGTTCTTGTAGCTCGTGCCCTTCATGCCTAGGGCCTGCGCCTGGTCGTTCATGAGCTTGACGAAGTTCTCGGCTGTGCCGCCCACGCCTTCTGCCAGGGCCATGGTGGCGTCGTTGCCGGACTGCACGATCATACCCTTGATAAGGTCTTCGACCGGCACCTGCATCTTGGGGTCGATGAACATGCGCGAGCCGGGCATCTTCCAGGCGCGCACGCTCACGGGCAGCTTCTGGTCCAGCGCGATCTTCTTGGAGCGCAGTGCGTCGAACACGAGGTAGCCCGTCATGAGCTTGGTGAGCGAGGCCTGCTCCACCGGCGCGTCGATGTCCTTGGCGGCCAGCACCTGGTTGGCGGTCACATCCACCAGCATGTAGGTGCGCGCTGCGATTTCAGGAGGCTGGGGCGCCTGGGCAAACGCGCCAAAGGCAGCCGGGGCCACCGCAGCAAAGACGGCCAGGGATCGCAACGCAGACAGGATTCGTTTCATGGGGCAGGAAGGGGCTGGAGAGGCTCGAAAAAAAGGTGAGAGAAAAGGCGGGAGAGGGGGACGGCAGACGGCCGGAGCCGGTCCGGGCGGCGCCCCTCAGGCGCCCGATTGCAGGTGGCGGACCACCAGGTTCTTCAGAAGCGGCAATTGTCCGTGAAAGAAATGACCGCCCGCGGGGACGACTGTGACAGGCAGTATCTGAGGCCGGGCCCAGTCCATCACGGCCGACAGCGGCACGGTGTCATCTTCTTCGCCATGCACCACCAGCGTGTGCAGGTGGGCCTCGGGCGGCACCGGGGCCACCGTGAAGCGGCTGGCGGCCGTGCCAACCAGCACAACTTTGTCGACACGGCCGTGGGGCCACAAGGCCGCCAGCGCATGGCTGGTGACGAACGCGCCGAACGAGAACCCCGCCAAGGCGATGCGCTGGCCTTCGGCCGCAGGCGCCATCTGCTCCACCACGGCGAGCAGGTCCTGCAACTCGCCCCGACCCTCGTCGTGCACACCTTCGCTCGCGCCCACACCGCGAAAGTTGAAGCGCACCGCCGTGTAGCCACAGTGCACAAACGCACGCGCCAGGGTCTGCACCACCTTGTTGTCCATGGTGCCGCCAAACAGCGGATGGGGGTGGGCAATGATGGCCACGCCCCGGGGCGCGGCCCCTTCGGCCAACACGGCGCTGTCGCGCACAGCCTCGATGGCGCCAGCAGCACCGGTCAGGGTCAGGCGTTCGGTTTGGGCATTCACAGATTTACTACCAAATCAATAGCTGCCAGCGCTTGATAGATAAGCGCTAGAGGCCAAAAACATTCAAAATTCAAGCGAATGGGATGGAGGCGCTTTCAGCGCCCAAGTTCCGCCGGTGTCACCAGGCGCTCCACCACTTGGCCGTTCTTGAGGTGGGATTCGACGATCTCGTCGATGTCGGCCGCGTCCACATAGGTGTACCAGGTGCCTTCGGGGTAGACCACGGCGATCGGCCCGCCCGCGCAGCGGTCCAGGCAGCCCGCCTTGTTCACGCGCACCTTGCCAGCGCCTGCCAGGCCCGCGGCCTTGACCTGCGCCTTGCAGCGGTCAAACCCGGCCTGGGCGTTGTGGTGGGCACAGCTGTCTTCGCCATTGGTACGGTCGTTCAGGCAGAAAAAGATGTGGCGCTGGTAGTAGCCGGGCGCTGCGGCCGGTGCGGTGGGGGTGTCGCTCATGCGCCCATTTTACGAACCATGCCCACGGCCACCGACCAAGCTGCGGTGGCCCAAGGGTTCAGGACGCACTTTCGCGCCTGGACACCCGCAGCAGCACATACAGCAGCGCCGCATACGGCCACAGCCACCCCAGCCACTGCCCCAGGCCGTAGAAACGGATGAAGCGGCCCTGCTCCCAGATCTGCAAGGTCTGCGCAAAGTAGGCGCTGGTGGGCGCCTGGTTGAGCAGCGCCAAGTGCCAGGCCAGCGCCAGCAGCAGCAGCGCCGCGCAAGCCCGGCGCGGCAACGCCACCAGCAGCAGCGCCAGGGCCAATGCCGCCCAAACCCCCAGACGCACGGGTTGGCCCATCCATTCCCACGCATGCACCGGGCCCCAGCTCAACGCGGCCGACAGGGCGGTGAGCGCCACGCCCAGCGCCACCACGCCCAGCGCGAACAACGCCCGCTGCCCCATCTGGCGCATGACGCAATAGCCCAGCAGACAGGGGATCAGCAGACCCAAAATGACGCACAGCAATTCGCCACCGGGCGAAAGCGGGTCCAGCGCCGTCTCGCGCACCGGCACCCATTCCAGAAACGGGGTGTCCGCCAATTCATCGACCAGCGCTGCCTCCAGCCGCTCCAGCACCTGTCCCAGGCCAAAGGGCACGGCCGCCGGAAACAGCAGTGCCAGCGGCCACAGCGCCAGCAGCGCCAGCGCGCCGCTCGCGTCCTGCACAAACCAGCGCCCGCGGAAGTCGCTCCAGCGGTCAATGGCGCCCAGGCGCTCCAAAAGCGCTGCGCTCAGCGCGCCAAGCAGCGTGCCCACGGCGTTCAGCGCCAGGTCCATGTTGGAGGGCACCCGGCGGGGCAGGTAGATCTGCAGAAACTCCATGCCCAGCGACAGCAGCGTGCCCGCCAGCGTGGCCACCAGCACGGTGCTGCTCTGCCAGCCCGTGCGCAGCATGGCGAGCACCAGCAAAAAACCCAGGGGCGCATAGCCCACCACGTTGATCGTGACGTCAAAACCCGTCCAGTACGGAGGCGGGATGGGCGCCAGCAGAAACACCAGCGGATCAATGCCCTGCGCCCGCCATCCGTCAAATGGAAACAGGCTGGCAAAAACGATCAGCGCCGTGTAGATCAGCGCCAGCGGCCAGGCAGATGTCTTTTGCACCGTTGTGCGGGCCTAGAACGGCTTGACGACCACCAGCACCACGGCGGCCAGCAGCATCAGCACCGGTGCCTCGTTGAACCAGCGGAACCACACATGGCTGCGGCGGCTGGTGCCATCGGCCAGCTTGCGCAGCAGCACGCCGCAGGCATGGTGGTAGCCAATCACCAGCACCACCACCGCCAGCTTCGCGTGCATCCAGCCATTGCCAGGGCCCCGGCCAATGCCGTAACCCATCCACAGCCACACGCCCAGCGCCACCGCGGGCACTGCCAGCAGCGTGGTGAAGCGCAGCAGCTTGCGCGCCATGAGCAGCAGGCGCTCGCGCTCGGCCACCGAGCCCGGGGCCACCATCGCCAGATTGACGAAGATGCGCGGCAAATAAAAGAGGCCAGCAAACCAGCTGGCCACGAAGACGATGTGAAAGGCTTTGACCCAGAGCATGCGGGCAGTTTACGTGCCCCGCCCCGCAGGCTGGCAAAGCGCCAAAAAAAAGCCCGGCAAATCCGCCGGGCCAGGAAAGCCTGTTTCGCATTGCTGCAAACCAAGGCCCCGCTCAGGGAGGAAAAGCGGGGGGCGGCAAGCCGCCCGGCGCCAATCTAGCACTCGGCAGGGGCGGTTACAAGCGGCATTTCTGCACCAGCGCACAGACGCCCGGGCACCTGCTGCGCTGGGGCGTCTCCGGCCCCTCCCTGGACACCGCCATGCAACGCAACGCTGCGTGGCTCAGGGGGATAATCTTGCGATGCACCTCCAAAGCCCCGCCCCCTTCCCCCAGAACCGCCCCCGCCGCCTGCGCCGCGAAGCATTCACCCGCCGCCTGGTGCGCGAGAACGTGGTCACCGCCGACGACCTGATCTACCCCGTGTTCGTGCACGAGGGCACGAACCGCAGCGAGGCCGTGACCTCCATGCCCGGCGTGGACCGCCTGAGC
>JBCNOJ010000297.1:0-6611 GCA_039593925.1 Acidovorax sp. | reverse complement strand
GCACCACGCCGGGTGGCATGCTGCTGCGAACCGACGCTGATTTCTGCGCCTACCTGTTGCGCGAATTCCATGTCGCCGTGGTGCCGGGCAGTGTGCTGGGGCTGGCGCCTTACTTCCGCATCTCATACGCTGCGTCCATGGCCGACCTGCAGGAAGCCTGCGCCCGCATCCGGCGCGCGTGTGACGCCCTGTTGTGAAAATCACTTTGTTCTGTTCGATTGTTGACCGCTGACATGACCACTTCTACACACTCTTGCGCCGCCGCACCCGTCTCCCGCACGGGTGGGCAAATCCTCGTCAGCCAGCTCATCACCCATGGCGTGAAGCAGCTTTTTTGCGTGCCCGGCGAAAGCTACCTGGCCGTGCTCGATGCGCTGCACGATGCTGACATCGGCGTGACCGTGTGCCGCCAGGAGGGCGGGGCGGCCATGATGGCCGAGGCGCAGGGCAAGCTCACCGGGCAGCCCGGCATCTGCTTTGTGACGCGCGGGCCCGGCGCCACCAATGCCTCGGCCGGTGTGCATATTGCGCATCAGGATTCGACCCCCATGATCCTGTTCGTAGGCCAAGTGGCCCGCAACGCCATGGGGCGCGAGGCATTTCAGGAGCTGGACTACAGCGCGGTGTTCGGCACCATGGCCAAGTGGGTGGTGCAGATTGACGACCCTGCCCGTGTGCCCGAGCTGATCTCGCGCGCCTTCCACGTTGCCACCTCGGGCCGGCCAGGCCCCGTGGTGGTGGCGCTGCCCGAAGACATGCTGACCGAAGCCGCCACCGTGGCCGATGCCTTGCCTTACCAAGTGACCGAAACCCACCCCGGCGCCGCGCAGATGGCCGAACTGGCGCAGCGCCTGCAAGCCGCGCAAAGCCCGGTGGCGATTCTGGGCGGTAGCCGCTGGTCCGAGCAGGCGGTGCGTGAGTTTGTGGCGTTTGCCGAAGCCTGGTCGCTGCCGGTGTACTGCTCGTTCCGCCGGCAGATGCTGTTCCCGGCCAACCATGCTTGCTACGGTGGCGACCTGGGCCTGGGGGTGAACCCGCGCCTCCTGGCGCGCATCCGCGCGTCCGATCTGGTGCTGGTGGTGGGCGGGCGCCTGTCAGAGATCCCGTCGCAGGGCTACGAACTGTTTGCCATTCCCAATCCCGCGCAGCCGCTGGTGCATGTGCATGCCGATGCGGACGAGCTGGGCAAGCTGTACCGACCCGCCCAGGCCATCCACGCCACACCGCAGGCGTTCACGGCCGCGCTGGCCAGCGTGCGCCCTGCAGCGCCGGTGGCCTGGCAGGGCCATGCCGAAATGGCGCGGTCGGAATACGTAATGTGGAGCGATACCAACCCCATCCAGATCCCCGGCGAGCTGCAGATGGGGCAGGTCATGCAGCACCTCAAATCCACGCTGCCAGCCAACACCATCTTCTGCAATGGCGCGGGTAACTTCGCGACCTGGGTGCACCGCTTCTGGCCGTTCACCACCTACGCCAGCCAGCTGGCGCCCACCAGCGGTTCCATGGGTTACGGCCTGCCAGCCGGTGTGGCTGCCAAGCGCCTGTGGCCGCAGCGTGAAGTGGTGGTGTTCGCGGGCGATGGCGACTTCCTCATGCACGGCCAGGAGTTCGCGACTGCTGTGCAATACGGCCTGCCCATCATCGTGGTGCTGCTCGACAACGCCATGTACGGCACCATCCGCATGCACCAGGAGCGCGAGTACCCCGGCCGCATCAGCGCCACGCAACTCAAGAACCCCGACTTCAAGGCCTATGCCCAGGCCTTTGGCGGCCATGGTGAGCGCGTGGAGCGCACCGAAGACTTCGCACCTGCTTTGGCCCGCGCCCGCGCCAGCGGCCTGCCCAGCGTGCTGCACTGCCTGATCGACCCCGAGGCGATCACGCCCACGGGCACGCTGCAGGGCATTCGCAGCGCAGCGCTGGCCAAGCAGTAAGCCGGCAGGGCTGTGGCGCTGTGGTGCGGTCGTGGCACGCAGGGCGGTGGTTTGTCTTCAGGGTGAAAAAATCCGGTTGGAAAGTCAGGGCAACCTGAGCCGTTGTGGGGCAGTGCTGGAGTTGGCAGCAGCCTGTCCCACAGCCGCGCACAATAGCGGCCGTGACCGTTTTCGATCCCGAATCCCTTGCCCACAGCCCCGTTGCCACGGCGTCGCCCGAAGGCAAACTGCGCCGCATTGCGCACCTTGATATGGACGCTTTTTTTGCGTCCGTCGAGTTGCTGCGCTACCCGCAGCTCAAGGGCCTGCCGGTGGTCATTGGCGGCGGGCGGCGCAAGGTGGATGAACTGCTGCTGCGTGGGCCGGACGGCACCGAGGAGCGCGAGCGGCGGTTCATTCCCGTAGAGGATTTCCCACTGCTCAAGGACTACGTCGGCCGGGGTGTGATCACCACCGCCACCTATCCGGCCCGCCAGTTCGGCGTGGGCTCGGCGATGGGCATGATGAAGGCGGCCAAGCTGTGCCCCCAGGCCATCGTGCTACCGGTGGACTTTGACGAAGTGCGGCGCTATTCGCGCACTTTCAAAGCTGCCATTCTCGACATCGCGCCGGTCATGCAGGACCGGGGGGTGGATGAGGTCTATATCGACTTCACCGACGTGCCAGGTGGCCAGCGCGAAGGCGGGCGAGTGTTGGCGCGGCTCATTCAGAAAAGCATCTTTGAAAAGACCGGGCTGACCTGCTCGATCGGTGTGGCCCCCAACCGCCTGCTGGCCAAGATGGCCAGCGAATTCAACAAACCCAACGGCATCTCCATCGTCTACGAGGAAGACCTCCAGACGAAGATCTGGCCGCTCAACGTGCGCAAGATCAATGGCATAGGCCCCAAGGCGGGCGAGAAGCTGGCGCGGCTGGGTGTGGAAACCATCGGCCAACTTGCCGCACAGGATGAACAGTGGCTGATCGGCCACTTTGGCAAATCCACCGGCGCGTGGATGCACCGCGTGGCCTGGGGCCGGGACGACAGCCCTGTGGTGACCGAGAGCGAACCCGTCAGCATGAGCCGTGAGACCACGTTCGACCGCGACCTGCACGCCGTGCGCGACAAGGCCGAGCTGGGCCGCATCTTCACCGACCTGTGCCTGCGGCTCGCGGACGACCTGCAGCGCAAAGGCTATGTGGCGCGCACTTTCGGTATCAAGCTGCGCTACGACGACTTCAAGATCGCCACGCGCGACCACACGGCAGACGTCTTCACCGCCGACGGTGCCACCATCCGCCGACTGGCAGGGCAATGCCTCAAGCGCGTACCGCTCGACAAACGTCTGCGGCTGTTGGGCGTGCGGGCCAGTACGTTGGCACGAAAAGGCGAGGAACCGCCTGTGGATGCGCGTGCAGCGCGCGCGCCGTCGGCTGGCAAAAGCGCTCCAGGGCGCGGTGCCGGCATGGAGACGGGCCAACTTTTCTGATCCGCCGCGCAGTCTGTCAGCGTGGTGTTGGCGGCTTGTGGTCTAACTTGACGAGGGATGCCCTGCGTGGCTTCTTGCGGCTGTGGCAGCGTGGACTCGGGCGGTGCGCACGGCCTCTGACTGGCAAGGGTTGTGCAGGCCGCACCTGGCGTTTTCGGCGCGCATTTTTATGCGCCATTTTGGTGCATTGCCTACGGCACGGCAGTTAGACTTGGTCGGTATCAAGCGGTTACAAAAATCACAACTCCCAGACCGTACTACGTGCCGCACACCGGCCGCACACCTGCCAATCAGGCAGGCATCTCAGGAGCCAACCATGCGTACCAATCTGCCCGTCAGCCAGCAGAACTTTGACTTCCCCGGCGACGAACTGCTGGTGTCCAGCACCAACACCAAAGGCGAGATCACCCACTGCAACCCTGCCTTCGTCCGCGTGAGCGGCTTCAGCTACGACGAGTTGATCGGCCAGCCGCACAACCTGATCCGCCACCCCGACATGCCCGCCGAAGCGTTCAAGGACATGTGGCGCACCATCGGCCGTGGCGAACCCTGGACGGGGCTGGTGAAGAACCGGCGCAAGAACGGCGACCACTACTGGGTGCGTGCCAACGTCACGCCGATCATGGAGGGCGGCAAGCCGCGCGGCTACATGTCGGTGCGCACCAAGCCCGCTGCCGCGGAGGTGGCCACTGCCGAGGCGCTGTATGCACGGATGCGCAACGAGGCCAGTGCCGGCACCAGCAGCTTCACGCTGGAATCGGGCTTGGTGCGCCACCGTGGCCTGCGTGGCTGGCTGCAAGGCCTGTCGCAGATGGCGCTGCTGCCGCGCATGGCCCTGTTGCTGGGCATGGTGGTGGTGCTGGCCCTGGTGCCAGATGCCTTGGGACTGCAGGGCACCACGGCCTTGGCGACCCGCCTCATGCTGTTGCTGCTGGGCGCCGGGTGGACGCTGTGGCGCTTTCACGCCCTGGTGCTGCAGGGTGTGCAGGACGCGACACGTTTTGCTTCCGACATCTCGGCCTGCAACCTCGCCACGTCGGTGAGCGTGGATTACCCCCAACCCCTGGGCGCGCTCATGCAGCGCCTGCAGCAGACGCAGGTGAATCTGCGCGCGGTGGTGGGCGACGTGCGCACCGAGGTGCGCAACTTCATCGAGTCGGCTGACGAGATCTCGCGCGGGGGCCTGGACCTGTCGGCGCGCACCGAGTCCCAGGCCAGCAGCCTGGAGGAAACCGCTGCGTCGATGGAGCAGCTGGCCAGCACCGTGCAGCAGACGGCCGACACGGCCGCCAAGGTTTCGCACGAAAGCGCGCAGAGCAGCGACATCGCCACACGCGGCGGACAAGCCGTGCAGGAGGTGGGCGCCGCCATCCAGCAGATGAAGCAATCGTCCACCAAGATCAGCGAGATCGTGGGCGTGATCGAAGGCATTGCCTTTCAGACCAATCTGCTGGCCCTGAACGCGGCCGTGGAGGCCGCGCGCGCCGGCGAACAGGGCAGGGGTTTCGCGGTGGTGGCGGGCGAGGTGCGTGCATTGGCGCAGCGCAGTGCCAGCTCGGCCAAGGAGATCAGCGGGCTCATCAGCGTCACGGTCGACCAGATCGCCAGCGGCGCCCAGCAGATGGACCATGCGGGCACCACCATCAAAGGCGTGGTCAGCGCTGTGGGGCGCGTCAGCGCGCTGGTGCAGCAGATCAGCAGCGCCACCCACGAGCAGTCCCAGGGCATCGCCCAGGTGAATGAAGCCGTGACGCAGCTGGACACGGTGACGCAGCAGAACGCGGCGCTGGTGGAAGAATCCGCCGCCGCAGCCCAGGGCCTCAAGGAGAGTGCGGAATCGCTGGGCCGCTCGGTGGACGTGTTCCGGCTGGGTTGACGGTGCCGCGGTGAGACGGCTCGTCATGGGCTGTCACCCTGGCCGCCGGGCTTTTGGTTGAAGGAGGCCTTGCTGCCTGATCGCCTGTATTGTGGCGTTGCCTTGTGGCCTGCCTGGCTATTGCCGTGCCGTACGCGCGTTGCGCGGCAGGCCTTGAGGATGGCTGGTACGCAGCGGGTTGATGTCCAGCCCACCGCGGCGTGTGTAGCGGGCGTAGACGGTCAGCTTGATGGGTTTGCAGCGCGCCCACACGTCCATGAAGATGCGCTCCACGCATTGCTCGTGGAATTCGTTGTGGTTGCGAAAGCTCACCAGGTATTGCAGCAGGCCCTCCTGGTTGATCTGCGGTCCGCTGTAGCTGATCTGCACACTGCCCCAGTCGGGCTGGCCCGTAACCAGGCAGTTGCTTTTAAGCAGGTTGCTGGTGAGGGTTTCGGTCACAGGTGCCTGGCTGAAATCGGCCGTGAGCAGGTCGGGCGCAGGCTGGTAGCGCGTGCACTCCACATCCAGGCGGTCCAGGCTCAGGCCATCGAGCTCGTGCACGGGTTCCTGGTCGAACAGCTCGGGGCCGATCACGCGCACGCCCACGGTAGCCGGGTGCTCGGCACCGCGCCAGGCGGCTTCGCTGATGTCGGCGCGGATACGGGCCTGCACCTCGGCGGCATCGGCAAAGCGGGTGTTGTTGAAGCTGTTGAGGTACAGCTTGAACGATTTGCTCTCCACGATGTTGGGCGTCTCACACGGCACGGTGATGTGCGCCAGCGCCACCTGCGGCTTGCCGCGCAGGTTGAGCCACGACAGCTCGAACGCCGTCCACAGATCGGCCCCAAAAAAAGGCGATGCGCCCGTGATGCCGATTTCTGCCCGCTTGCCCGCACGTGGAATGGGGAACAGCAGGCCCGCGTCGTACTGGTCGATGTAGGCCGAGGCTTTGCCAAGCTGGGATTGCTCGGGGGTGTTTGCGGCCGGCGCACGGGGAGGAGTATTGCTCATAAATAAATAGCTGTTAGCGCTTTCTCGATAAGCGCTAGAGCCTGTTTCTGCTTAAAAATCTTGAAAGTGCCGACGCGGGGTTATTTGAATTCACGCTCGCGCAGCCACTTGGTCGCAATCCACTTTTCGCCGGCAATCACTGGTGCGCCGCCGTGCAGTGTGCGTGTGGCCGGGTGGGGGCGGTCGTAGCTGAAGAACACGGCGTTGCCGCGCTGCGGCGCCACTTCCACATGCACGTCTGGAAAGGTGGTGCCGCCGCCTTTTTCAGGCGTGTTGAGGTACATCACCAGCGTGCCCACGCGCTGCCCGCCGCGCTTGAGGATGGTGGCCGTGCCG
>JBCNOJ010000296.1:0-6620 GCA_039593925.1 Acidovorax sp. | reverse complement strand
ACTCCAATCGGGGCGCCTTCAACAACACCCACGGCGCGGCCATGGCCGGCCACGCCATCCAGCACGCGGAAAGCCGCGCCGGCCTCGATGGTCCGGAAGTGGAAGACGTGGTGCTGGGCTGCGCCGGCCCCGAAGGCGCCACCGGCATGAACGTCGCCCGCAACGCCGCCATCTGGGCCGGCCTGCCGGTCACGACCTCGGGCACCACCATCAACCGCTTCTGCTCCTCGGGCCTGCAGACCATCGCCCTGGCGGCGCAGCGCATCATCGCTGGCGAGGCCGACGTGTACGTGGCCGGTGGTGTCGAAAGCATCTCCTGCGTGCAGCAGGAAATGAACACCCACATGCTGCGTGACCTGGCCCTGGACAAGGTCAAGCCGGAGATCTACTGGAGCATGCTGCAAACCGCCGAGCAGGTGGCCAAGCGCTACAACATCGGCCGCGAAGCCATGGACGAATACGGCGCTGCCAGCCAGCAAAAGGCTTGCGCCGCCCAGGCCGCAGGTCTGTTCAACGCCGAGATCGCCCCCATCACCGTGACGGCTGGCGTGGCCGACAAGACCCTCGGTTTGATCACCAAGCAGGTGACCCTGAGCAAGGACGAAGGCACGCGCGAAGGCACGACCGTCGAGTCCATCCGCGGCCTGCGCTCGGCACTGCCCGGCGGCCTGATCTCGGCCGGCAATGCCAGCCAGTTCTCTGACGGCGCAGGTGCTTGCGTGGTGGTGAGCGAAGAGTACGCGAGCAAGAAGGGCTTGAAGCCCCTGGGCCGCTTCCTCGGCTTTGCCGTGGCCGGCTGCGAGCCCGACGAGATGGGCATCGGCCCGGTGTTCGCAGTGCCCAAGGTGCTCAAGAAGCTGGGCCTCACGGTCAACGACATCGACTTGTGGGAGCTGAACGAAGCCTTTGCCGTGCAGGTGATCTACTGCCGCGACAAGCTGGGCATCCCCGCGGACCGCCTGAACGTGAACGGCGGCGCCATCGCCCTGGGCCACCCCTACGGTGTGTCGGGCCAGCGCCTCACGGGCCACGCCCTCATCGAAGGCAAGCGCCGTGGCGCCAAGAAGGTGTGCGTGACGATGTGCATTGGCGGCGGCATGGGCGCTGCGGGCATTTTCGAGGTGCTCTAAGCCATGTCCGGGCAGGCCTCGTCGCCACCGCGCACCGACATCCCCGATGTCGTGGTGTCGCCTGAGGTCTTCCTGGCCATGGGGCGTGAGGTACTGGCATCGCAGCCGTTCAGCATCCTGGTGGGAGCGCGGCTGCATGCCTTGTCGCCCGGGCAGTGCGAGCTGCACCTGCCCGTCACGCCCCAGCTGCTGCAACAACATGGTTTTGTGCACGGGGGCGTGCTGAGCTATGTGGCCGACAACGCCCTGACGTACGCCGGGGGCACCGCCATGCGGGTGCCCGTGGTGACGTCCGAGTTCAAGATCAACTACCTGCGGCCTGCGGTGGGCGAACTGCTCATCGCCCGCGCGCAGGCGGTGCACCATGGCCGCGCGCAGGCCGTGTGCCGCTGCGATGTGTTTGTGGTGCAGGCGGGCACCGAAAAGCTGTGCGCCGTGGCGCAAGGCACCATCGCCGCACTGCCACCGCGCGATGGCGCAGCGCCGGCCCCTGCGAACGCCTGATGGTGGCAAGGGATGGGAGCATGTTTCTCCTCACTCCTGCGCCGTTTACTCCTTATTTGATAGCTGCTCGCGCATGATTTATCTGCGCCTGCGGCCGTTTTAACTCTGAAATGCCATGAGCCTACGTCCCACCGTCGATTTCCTGCTCTACCAGTGGCTGGACGCTGAGAAGCTGCAAGGCCGAGAGCGCTTTGCAGACCACTCCCGCGAAACCTTCGATGCCGTGCTCGACACCTCCGAGCGCATCGCGCGCGAGAAGTACGCGCCCTTCAACCGCGTGGTGGACACCGAAGAACCCCGCACCGAGACCGAGCCCGACGGCACGCTGCGCGTGGTGCTGCCGCAGGCCACCTACGAAGCACGGCGCGCCTATGCAGAGTCGGGCCTGCTGAGCGCCGCGCAGGACTACGACATTGGCGGCATGCAACTGCCCTACACGGTGGAGGCGGCAGCCAACAGCTTTTTTGCGGCCGCTTCAATCAGCATTGGCTCCAACCTGCTGACCTCGGGCAACGCCAACCTGCTCATGGTGCACGGCACCGACCTGCAAAAGCAGGTGTTTGCGCTCAATGAATTCAACGGCCGCTGGTCGGGCACCATGTGCCTGTCGGAGCCGCAGGCAGGCTCGTCGCTGTCGGATGTCGCCACGCGCGCCGTGCCGGATGGGGAGGGCTTTGAAAGCGACCCGCTGGGCCCGCGCTACCGCCTCAAGGGCAACAAGATGTGGATCAGCTCGGGCGACCATGAGCTGACCGAAAACATCGTGCACCTGGTACTGGCCAAGATCCCGGGGCCGGACGGCAAGCTGGTGCCGGGCACCAAGGGCATCTCCCTCTTCATCGTGCCCAAGAAGCTGGTGGACACCAACGGCCAGTTGACTGGCGTGCGCAACGACGTGGCGCTAGCGGGCCTGAACCACAAGCTGGGCTGGCGCGGCACCACCAACACCCTGCTGAACTTTGGCGAGGGCAAGTACCCCGTGGACGGCCAGGCAGGCGCGGTGGGCTACCTGGTCGGACAGCCCGGCAAGGGCCTGCACTGCATGTTCCACATGATGAACGAGGCGCGCATCGGCATCGGCATGGCTGCCACCATGCTGGGCCTGGCGGGCTACTACGCCAGTCTGGACTACGCCAAGAACCGCCCCCAGGGCCGCCCGGTGCAGGGCCCCAAGGACGCATCCGCTACGGCCACTGCGGCCGTGGTCAAGGACGCTGCCCAGCCCCAGGTGCGCATCGTCGAGCACGCAGACGTCAAGCGCATGCTGCTGGCGCAAAAGTCGTACGGCGAGGGCGCGCTGGCGCTCAACCTTTTCTGCGCGCGGCTTGTGGACGAACAACATACGGGGGATGCCGCTGCGGCCGACGAGGCCCGCCTGCTGCTGGAGGTGCTGACCCCCATCGCCAAGAGCTGGCCCAGCGAATGGTGCCTGGAGGCCAACAGCCTGGCCATCCAGATTCATGGCGGCTACGGCTACACGCGCGACTTCCCGGTGGAGCAGTACTGGCGCGACAACCGCCTGAACATGATCCACGAAGGCACCCACGGCATCCAGGCCATGGACCTGCTGGGCCGCAAGGTGCTGATGGAGGGCGGGCGCGGCCTGCAACTGCTGGCCGGGCGCATCAACGCCACCATCGAGCGTGCCATCCAGGTGCCCGCACTCGCTGCCCACGCCAACGCGCTGGGCAAGGCGCTGCAGGACGTTGGCGCCGCCACCAAGGCCGCCTGGGCCACAGGGCAACCGGCCGATGCGCTGGCCAACGCGGTGCCCTACATGCAAGCCTTTGGCCACACGGTGCTGGCCTGGGTGTGGCTGGACGTGGCACTGGCCACGCTGGCGGCCGATGCCGCGCTGGCGCAGCCCGCCAGCGTGGGCCGCATGGGTGCCATGCGCTTCTTCTTCCATTACGAACTGCCCAAGATCGGCGCCTGGCTGCAAGTGGTCAGCACGCGCGACGCGACCTGCGCCAGCTTTCCGGAAGAGGCGTTCTGATGGCGGCTCCGAGCACATTGCAGCGCTTGCAAAAGCTCATCTGGGTGCTGATCTATGGCGGCCTGCTCACGCTGGTGCTGGGCATTGCCACTGCGCGCACCGACGCATCCACTGGCTGGTTACTGATGGTGGTTGGGGGCGTAGTGGCGGCCGTGGGCGTGGTGCTGATCGCCGTGCGCGCGCGGCTCAAGGCCGACCCCCAGAGCTGACGCTGTCTTTCGCCGCCGCGCCGACGCGGCGGCGACACAATGCAGCCTTCTGGCGCCGCACAATGGCTGCCTGTAACCCACCCCCCGGCTGGCGCATCCCAGCGCCGGGCTGTGGTCTGAGAACATCCATCGACTGGCAAAAATCCAAGGAGACATTCACATGACACGCACCATCCAACAACTGTTTGACCTGACGGGCAAGACCGCCCTGGTGACCGGCGGCTCGCGCGGCCTGGGCCTGCAACTCGCGCATGCGCTGGGCGAGGCGGGCGCCAAGATCGTGCTCAGCTCACGCAAGGCCTCCGATCTGGAAGAAGCCGCTGCCGACCTGAAGGCCGCCGGCATCGAGGCCAGCTGGATCGCCGCCGACTGCGCCAAGGAAGAAGACATCCGCCGCCTGGCCGAAGAGACCCTGCAGCGCCTGGGCCATGTGGACATCCTCGTCAACAACGCCGGTGCCGCCTGGGGCGCTCCGGCCGAAGACCACCCCGTGGAAGCGTGGGACAAGGTGATGAACCTCAACGTGCGCGGCTACTTCATCCTGAGCCAGCACATCGCCAAGCACAGCATGATCGGCCGCCGCAGCGGCAGCATCATCAACGTGGCGTCCATCGCTGGCCTGGGCGGCAACCCCAAGGGCATGAACACCATTGCTTACAACACCTCCAAAGGCGCGGTGATCAACTTCACGCGGGCGCTGGCGGCCGAATGGGGTGCGTACAACATCCGCGTCAACGCGATCTGCCCGGGCTTCTTCCCGAGCAAGATGACGGTGGGCACCCTCAAGGCCATGGGCGAAGAGGCGCTGGCCGCACACGCCCCGCTGGGCCGCCTGGGCGATGATGAAGACCTGAAGGGCCTTTGCGCGCTGTATGCGTCGGATGCGGGCAAGCACATCACCGGCCAGTGGCTGGCGGTGGATGGCGGGGTGAGTATCGTGACGGGTGGGTGAGCATCCCCCTGAGGCGCTGCGCGCCTTCCCCCTTCTCTCGGCTTCGCCGGGAAGGGGGACACCGCCAGCGCCCGCAAGCGAAGTGCCGCTCTGGCAGCTTGGCGGCCCTTGCGCGGCGGTCGCTGGCTGAGGCCACGCCAGTATTTGAGGTTTGTGTTCTGAGGAAATCCCTTGAAAAGTTTCGGTGTCGAAATCCCCTTTGTCAGCCACCTGGGCTTCACGCTGCACCGCATGGAGGACGGCGAGTCCGAGCTGCGTTACGAAGCCAAGCCCGAGCACCTGAACTCGTTTGCCGTGACCCATGGCGGTGCGTCGATGACGCTGCTGGATGTGACCATGGCCACGGCCGCGCGCAGCGATACGCCTGACATGGGCGTGGTCACCATCGAGATGAAGACCAGCTTCATGCACCCTGCACGTGGGCCGCTGGTGGCCAAGGGGCGGCTCATTCACCGCACGGCCACGATGGCCTTCACCGAAGGCATGGTGTACGACGCCGAAGGGCGCCTGTGCAGTCATGCCACCGGCACCTTCAAGTACGTGCGGCGCTTGCCGGTGGACAACCGCAGCGCCAATGCGTTGAAGGTGATTTCTACGGACTGATGGTCCGTTTTTGATTAAGAATTTTGATTCAAATTAGCTTCTGGCGCTTGATGGGTAAGCGCTGATAGCTATCAAATTTGTAGTTTCATTCTCATTTTTTGCAGGAGCTTTCCATGCCACGCAACCAACAAATCGTTCTCGACAACCGCCCCCAGGGCGAAGCGGTGGCCAGCAACTTCAAGCTGGTCGCGACCGACACTCCCGCGCTGCAGGACGGGCAGGTGCTGGTGCGCCACCACTACCTGAGCCTGGACCCCTACATGCGCGGCCGCATGAACGAGAGCAAGAGCTACGCCGCCTCGCAGGCGCTGGGCGAAGTCATGATCGGTGGCACTGTGGGTGAAGTGGCCGAGAGCAAGCACCCCAAGTACGCCGTGGGTGACAAGGTGGTGGGCATGGGCGGCTGGCAGGAATACAGCGTGGTCAATGCCGACCAGCCCGGCGCGCTGCGCAAGGTCGATACGACCCATGTGCCGCTGTCGCACTACCTGGGCGCCGTGGGCATGCCCGGCGTGACGGCCTGGTACGGCCTGGTCAAGATCATTGCGCCCAAGGAAGGCGACACCGTGGTGGTGAGCGCCGCCACCGGCGCCGTGGGCAGCGCCTTTGCCGCATTGGCCAAGGCCCGTGGCTGCCGCGCGGTGGGCATTGCGGGTGGTGCCGACAAGTGCAAGTACGCGGTGGAAGAACTGGGCTTTGATGCCTGCATTGACTACAAGCAGCACAGCGACGTGAAGGCGATGTCCAAGGCGCTGAAGGAAGCCTGCCCCAATGGCATCGACGGGTACTTCGAAAACGTGGGCGGCTGGATCATGGACGCCGTGATGCTGCGCATGAACGCCTTCAGCCGCATCGCCCTGTGCGGCATGATCGCCGGCTACGACGGCGCACCGCTGCCCATGGCCAACCCCGCGCTCATGCTCATCAACCGCATGAAGGTCGAAGGCTTCATCGTGAGCGAACACATGGAAGTCTGGCCCGACGCACTCAAGGAGCTGGGCACGCTGGTCGGCACCGGCAGGCTGCGCCCGCGCGAAACCATTGCCCAAGGCATCGCTGCTGCACCCGAGGCCTTCCTCGGCCTGCTCAAGGGCAAGAACTTTGGCAAGCAACTGGTCAAGCTGGTATGAAGCCCCCCCTGAGCCGCTTCGCGTCTTCCCCCCAAGGGGGGACGCCACCAGTGCGGCGGGGCGGCCCTTGCACGGCGGCCCTGGCGTGGTTCGCGC
>JBCNOJ010000295.1:0-6635 GCA_039593925.1 Acidovorax sp. | reverse complement strand
GATGGCGATGGCCTGGTTGGCTACTGTGTCCAGTCCCTGGTGCAATTGCGTGATGAAGTCCACGGCGGCCTGGGCGGCTGCTTCCGTTGCCGCGTGGGCTTCAACCCCCGTAGCGCCTGCTGCCGCCGCGCGTTGCAGCGGCGTGGTGCGGGCGGCCTGCAAGGCCCGGGCTGCGGCGCTGCGCACACGGGCAATGGACTGCAGGAAGGCGGCCTGTTCTGCCTCCGTCAAAGCGGGCGGGGTGGTGGGGGATGGAATGTGGGCGGGCGCTGAAGTCATGCGGAGGCGATGGCAGGCAATGCCGGTGTGGGCGGGGTGTCGGCACCCGCTAGCGGGATCCACACGCTGGCAGACAGGCCGCTGCCTTGGGCGGCGGTCAGCTCCAGCCGCCCTCCCATCAGTTGGGCATAGCGCGCCACGATGGAGAGGCCAAGCCCCGCGCCTTGGCCCAGGCGCAGGCCCTCGTCACCTTGGGCCCACCGTTGTTGCAGTCGCTGTGCCAAAGCTGTGTCGTCCACACCGGGGCCGTTGTCGGTCACGCGCAGCTCGGCAAACCCCGGGTTGGCACCGGTGTGCAGCGCCACGGTGATGCGGGGTGGCTGGCCGCGCCCGTAGCGCAGTGCGTTGTCGAGCAGGTTGTTCAGGATGCCTTCGAGGAGCGCGGTGTTGCCACGCACAGGCACAGGGGCATCAATGCCTTCGGCGCCCAGGTCCACGCCCAAGGCGTCGGCGCGGGGCAGAAAGCGCAGAAGCACGTCGCGCACCAGGGCTTCCAGGGCAATGGTCTCCAGCGTCAGTGCAATGCCGCCTTCGGCTGCGCGGGCCAGCGCCAGCAGTTGGTCGACCGTGCGGCTGGCGCGTTGCTCGGCCCGGGCAATGCCTTGCAGTTCGCTGCGCCACACGGAGGGGTCATTGCTGGCCAAGGCATGGTTGGCTTGGGCACGGATGCCTGCCAGAGGCGTGCGCAGCTCGTGCGCGACGTTGCCCGCAAACTCGCGCTGCGCACGCAGGCCTTGCTGCACGCGTGCCAGCAGGCCGTCCAGCGCCTCGCCCAGGCGCTGCACATCGCGCGTGGCAGCCTGGTGCGTGAGTGAGGGGGGCAGGGGCTGCAGGTCGGCCGCGTCACGGTGGTCTACGGCGTCCTGCAAGTCGGTCAACGGGCGCAGGTCACGCTCTATGCCGCGCAGCAGCCATGAGCCCAACGCCACCAGCAGCCACAGCTGGGCCATGCCGGAATACGCCAGCAGCCGGCGCAGCAGCAGCGTGCGCTCGGCCGTGGTTTGCGCCATGACGATAGTGAAGGACGGTTCGCCGTCGATGCGCAGGCTTACGCGGCGCAGTTCGCGCCCTTCGTAGTCGAGATTGGAAAACGCATGCATCGCACGTGCAGCGATGGTGCCGGGGGTCAAGTGGCTGTCTCCGGCCACCAGGCTTCCGTCGGGGCCATAAACGGCAAACCACACGGTTTCGCTCTGGTCAAAGCGCAGCAGGCCCACTTCGCGCGGTGTCAGGTCCAGGTGCATGGGATCGGCGCTCCCGCTCCCGCTTCCGCTTCCGCTGGCAGCGGTTTCCCCGCCACGCACGTGGGCCGCCAGGGCGTGTGCATCGTCGAGCAAGGCCCGGTCGAACGCCTGCGCCACAAAATGGTTGCCAACGCCCAGCACCACGGCGCTGCCCAACCCCCAGATGAGCACCAGCGACAACAGCACATGGCGGCCGATGCGCTCGCGCAGGGCAGGGAGATGGGGGCGGTCCATGTCAGAGCTTCAACACGAGGTGTGCTGCGGTGTGCAGCCGCTGCGGGGCTCGGTGCTTCATCGTGCCTCGTCTTCCAGCAGGTAGCCCAGCCCGCGCAGCGTGCGAATGGCGGCGCCGCTGCCTGTGATCTTGCGGCGCAGGCGAGAGAACGAGGCTTCCAGCGCGTTTTCGCCGACCGCCTCGCCCGTGTCGGAGAGGCGGGCCGAGAGGTCGCCCTTGCTGAGCACGCGGCCAGGGGGTGTCATCAGCTCCCACAGCAGGTCGAACTCGCGTGCGGGCAGCTCCAGCGGTTGGCCGCCAATGCTGAAGCGGCGCGCCTGTCGGTCCAACGAGAGCTGGCCCACGGTGACGGTGTCGGCCGTGCCGCTGGCGCGCCGCAGCAGGGCGCGCAGGCGGGCTTCCACTTCTTTCAGCTCGTAGGGTTTGCCCAGATAGTCGTCGGCCCCGGCGTCCAGCCCGGCGATGCGGTCTTCGGTGCTGTCGCGCGCGCTGAGCACCAGCACGGGGGTGCGGTCGCCGCGTGCGCGGGCGGCGCGCAGGGCCATGAGGCCGCTGCCCAGGCCGCTGCGTGCATGGGCAGCATGGGGCAAGTTCAGGTCCAGCAGCACTGCGTCGAAGGGCTGTACGGCCCACCAGTGCAGGGCCTCTTCCACGGTGCATGCAACTTCGACGCGGTGGCCTGCGTTGGCAAGGCCCTGCGCCATGGTGCGGCTGAGGATGGGGTCGTCTTCCACCAGAAGGAGGCGCATGGCTGGGCGGGGATCTACGTGAAATTACGCATGGCTGCGATCAGCCAGCGATCAGGTTGGGTGGGAATAGTTCGGGCGTCAGCATACCCCAGCCCCGTGCAGCTTTTGCAGGGCGCTAGGGGAGGTTTGAAACGCCTTCAGGAGACAACCTTTTCATGATCAACCGCAATCTACTCAGAGGCTTCGTCCTCATGGCTCTGGCGCTGGGCTTCGGCCTGCCGTCCCTGAGCTATTCGCTGGGGACGCTCGGCCGCGCCGGGCCTGGGATGTTCCCGTTCATCGTCAGCTGCATGCTTTTTGTGATCGGGGTCATCACGGTGGTGCGCTCTCGCCTGGTGGCGCCAGTGCCCATGGACTTTCAGGTGCGCAACATCGCCATCATCCTGGGCAGCCTGTGCGGCTTTGCACTGCTGTCGCACTTTGTGAACATGATCGCGGGCATTGTGTTTCTGGTTTTCTGTTCGGGCTTTGCGGGCACGTCGTATTCGTGGAAGCGCAACCTGAAGATCGCTGCGGTGCTGATCGCCATCGCGTTTGCATTCCAAAAACTGCTGGGCGTGAGCCTGCCGCTGTACTGAGGTCGCTGCCATGGAAGTCTTGAACAACCTCGCGTTTGGCTTCAGCCACGCGCTGACGCTGCAGAACCTGATGTTCTGCGCCTTGGGCTGCACCGTGGGCACCCTGGTGGGCCTGCTGCCGGGCCTGGGCCCACTGGCCACCATCAGCCTGCTGCTGCCGCTGACCTATTCCATCGACACCACCGGCGCGCTCATCATGCTGGCCGGTATTTACTACGGTGCGCAGTACGGCGACAGCGTGAGCGCCATCACCATGAAGATCCCGCACGCAAGCTCCATCGTGGCGTGTATCGACGGGTATGCGATGACGCTGAAAGGAAAAACGGGGCTGGCGCTGTTCACCGCCGGGTTCTCCAGCTTCATCGGGGGCACGGTGGCCATCGTGGTGCTGGCATACCTCGCGCCCAGCCTGGGCGAGGTGGCCTTTTTGTTCGGGCCCGCTGACTACTGCGCGCTGATGCTGGTGGGCTTTGTGTGCGTGAGTTTTGTGACCACGGGCAGCCTGCTCAATGGCCTTGCGATGTGCATGGTGGGTGTGTTGCTGGGCTCCATCGGCACCGACGTGAACAGCGGCCTGGCCCGCTTCACGGCAGACATGCCCTTCCTGGCCGATGGCGTGGGCATCGTGAGCATTGCGCTGGGCTGCTTCGGCATTGCCGAAATCGCCAAGAACCTTGACTCGCGCGAAGAGCGGTCGCCTTTCAACGGCAAGATCAAGCTGATCCCTACCTGGCCTGAGTTCAAACGCATCATCCCGAGTGCGCTGCGTGGCAGCGTGGTGGGCTCCTTTTTGGGCATCCTGCCCGGCGGCGGCCCTGTGATTGCCCAGTTTGCTGCCTACGCGCTGGACAAGAAGGTCAGCAAGTACCGCGACGAAATCGGCACCGGCTGCATCGAAGGCGTGGCCGGCCAGGCTGCGGCCGATGAGGCTGCTGCACGCACCAGTTTCATCCCGCTGATGAGCATCGGCATTCCCGAGAACGCCGTGATGGCGCTGATGATGGCTGCGTTCATCATCAAGGGCATTCAGCCCGGCCCCAACATGATTGCCGGCCACCCCGAACTCTTCTGGGGCCTAGTGGCCAGCATGTGGATCGGCAACTGCTTCCTGCTGGTGCTGAACGTGCCGCTGGTGCGCTACTGGCTGTCGGTGTTCAAGATTCCGTACAACGTGTTGTTCCCTGCGATTCTGTTCTTCTGCTGCATCGGTACCTACAGCATCAACAATAACCTGGACGACGTGTTCATCACCGTGGCGTTTGGTGCGCTGGGCTATTTGTTCATGCGGCTGGAGATGGACCCGTCACCGCTGATGCTGGGTTTCATCCTGGGCCCCATGCTCGAAGAGAACTTCCGCCGCTCCATGCTGCTGTCGCGCGGCAGCTTTGAAGTGTTCATCAACCGCCCCATCAGCGGCACGCTGATCAGCCTGATCGCTGCGTTCATCCTGTGGCAGACGGTGGCGTTCTTCCGCCAACGTGGCAAGGCCAAAGAACTGGTGGTTGCGGAACCTGCCGCAACATGACCACGATGTACTGATTGACTCCCTGTTGGCTGCAAAGCCTGCCGCACGTCGCTCCAGGGCGATGGCAGGAACCACAGTCTTTCAAGGCCGGTCGCCGTAAGGTGTCCGGCCTTTTTTTCGGTGTCAGCCCACCGTCCACCAAGCGGGCAGCAGCGCACGCACCTGGGCCTGCGCAAACCGGTCATCCATCAGGTGCACCACGCCTTCATCGCTGGGCGTGCGGATCACGCGGCCTGCGGCCTGCACCACCTTTTGCAGGCCGGGGTAGAGGTAGGTGTAGTCGTAGCCTGCGCCAAACAGCGCCTGCATGCGCTCGCGGATCTGCTCGTGGACGGGGTTGACCTGCGGCAGGCCCAGCGTGGCGACGAAGGCGCCAATGAGCCGCTGGCCTGGCAGGTCGATGCCCTCGGCAAACGCGCCGCCCAGCACGGCAAAGGCAATGCCCTGGCTGGTGTCGGTGAAGCGGGCCAGAAACTCGCGCTGCTCGCCTTCGAGCATGCGGCGCGACTGGCACCAGTGCGGCACATCGGGGTGCTGCTGCGCAAACAGCGCGGCGGCTTGTTGCAGGTAGTCATAGCTGCTGAAGAATGCCAGATAGTTGCCGGGCCGCGCGCGAAACTGCTGCGCCATCAGCGCCGCAATCGGTGCCAGCGATGCCGCGCGGTGCGGGTAGCGCGTGGAGATGTGGCGCGCCACCTGCACCTGCAACTGGTGCGCTGCAAAGGGCGACTCCACATCCACCCACACATGGTTGTCGGGCAGGCCCAGCAGATCGGCGTAGTAGCGCGCGGGCTGCAGCGTGGCCGAGAACAAGGTGCTGGTGTGTGCTGCGGCCAAGCGCGGTTGCAGAAAGGGCGCGGGCACCACGTTGCGGATACAGACAACGGAATCGCCGGGTTTGGGCGACCGCTGGTGGTGGAAGGCTGAGGCCTGGGTGATGTCTACCATCGAATGCGCGTCCAGCAAGTCGGCCATGCGCTGCAGGTGCAGGGCGTCGAAGTAGAAGGTTTGCAGCGCACTGTCCGGCTCGGTGGGGTGATCGGTGAAGTGCTCGGTGAGCGTGGTGGTGCACTGCTGCAGTGCGGCCAGCAGCTTGTCGGGGAAGGTTTCGAGCACCGTGTACGGGGCCGGGTGCGCCTTGTCCAGGGCCACCCAGGCGCGGCGCACCTTGTCCAGCGCCTTCTTCACCGGCGCGTGCTGCGCAGCGGTGGGGCTGCTGCGGGCCTGGGCCAAGGCGGCGGGGTGCAGCTCGGCGGTGAACATCTTGCGGCCGCGCTCCACCAGGTTGTGGGCCTCGTCCACCAGCAGCGCCGTGCGCCATTGGTTGGCCTGGGCCAGGCCGTGCAGCAGGCCGCCCAGGTCGAAGTAGTAGTTGTAGTCGCCCACCACCACATCGGCCCAGCGGGCCAGCTCCTGGCTCAGATAGTAGGGGCAGACCTCGTGCTGCAGTGCAACCTCACGCACTCGGGCTTGTAGCAAAGCGGGGACGTTTTTCCCTTCCATGGTGGTGGCCACCGCCGCTGCGCGTGCGGCGGGCAGCCGGTCGTAGAAGCCCCGGGCCAGCGGGCACGATTCGCCGTGGCAGGCCTTGTCCGGGTGTTCACAGGCCTTGTCGCGCGCTACCAGCTCCAGCACTCGCAGGGGCAGTGCGGGTGCGCTGTCAGACAGGCGCGCCAGCGCATCCAGCGCCATCTGCCGCCCCGAGGTCTTGGCGGCCAGAAAGAACACCTTGTCGATGCGCTGCGCAGGCGCAGCCTTCAGCAGCGGGAACAGCGTGCCCATGGTCTTGCCAATGCCTGTGGGTGCCTGCGCCAGCAGGCAGCGGCCCGCCACTGCGGACTTGTAAACGGCCTCGGCCAGCGGGCGCTGGCCAGCGCGAAAGCCGCCGAACGGAAAGGCCAGCGCATTCAGAGCCGCATCGCGCGCGGCATGGTGGGCCAATTGCTGTTCGGCCCAGGCAATGAAGCGCTGGCACTGGGCCTCGAAGTGCTGGCGCAAGTCGTCGGCGCATGACTTGCCTGGTTT
>JBCNOJ010000294.1:0-6653 GCA_039593925.1 Acidovorax sp. | reverse complement strand
GATCCCGCTCGTTCCCGCCCTGAGGTTCGCCGAATCCATGTCCTCCCCCGCCACCTCCCCCGAAGCGAACGACAGCGCCGCCATCGACGCCAGCGTGGCCGAAAGCAGCAGCTACGAGTTGCTGAAGAAACGCCTGGAAGCCCAAGGCGACACGCTGCTGTCCAAAGCACAGGCGCTCAACGCGGCGCGCATTGACCAGTTCGGCCAGCGCGACCAGCAACTGCTGATGCGTTTGCGTGCGCGCACCGAGCACAGTTGCGTAGCGCGTGACCTGGCCTACATCGGCGGCAACCGGCTGCTGTTTGGCTACAACGTGTTCATGGGCCTCAAGCGCGAAACGCGGGTGGAGGACGTGTTCGCGCTGTACGAGTTGGCGCACCACGATGCGACACGTGAAGAAGCGGGCGCTCCCGACAGCGACGAGCTGGTGCAGGTGCCGATGGCGGGCAGCTTTCTGGACGACCCACGTTTTGTGGCCGACTTCAACGAGCTGTACACCTACTACAAGCAGGCCACGCTGCAGTTGCTGCGCCCCACGCCCGAATTTCTGTTGGCCGCGTTTCAGATCGGCCAGCAGGCGCAGGACATCCGTGTGTTTCGCTGGCGGCGTGAAAGCGACGGCTCGCTGAAGTACGTGGACAACCGCGGCGAGCGCGACCTGGCGCCACCGCCCAGCCACGATTTCAGCTGGACGCCGCTGACACGCGAACACCATGTGGGCGGCGCGCACCCGCACATCAATGTGCTGGACACCATCTTTGTGGAAACCACCGGTGGTACGCTGACGGTGAAGGTGGAGAACAACACCGAGTCTGGCCTGGGCATCTACGACGAGCCCGTGGAAGACGCCAACCAGGCGCTGGGCGATGCCGAGTTTGCTTACGCCAAGCTGGGCCTGTTGATCCTGCTGCAGGTGCGTCCCTACCGCGAGAGCACCACGCGCTACCTGGTGTTCAACCAGCGCACGCGGCAGGTGGTTCGCATTGACGCGATCGGTGCCTCATGCATGCAGTTGCCGGAGGACCACGGCATCATCTTCCCGGGCGGGTATTACCTGCAGTCGGGCGAGAGCAAGCGTTTTGACCTGCCGCCCGAGCTGACAGAGCAACTGCGCTTCACGCGCATGAGGCGCTCGCCCAATGGCGAGGACGTGGCCTACATCTTCTACGGCACGGTGCCACCGCCGCAGGGCAGCCCGGCCACGCTGGATGCGGGCTGCTACGCCATCTTCACCTACAACCTCATCGAGAAGTCGCTGGCGCCGCCCATCCTGGCCGACGGCTACAGCACTTTTCCCGACGGGCGCATGCTGGTCTTCCAGGCCGCGCGCGGCGAGGCGACGCGCGTGCACCCCATGCAGCTGTGGCGCACGCCGTTTGCGACAGAAGAACATGCGAGCCGCCAACCCGCAGGCACCGGTTTCTTTGGCCGCGTAGGCAATGCCGACCTGGTTCGAGGCATTTCGGACCTGCTGGGCATCGCGCGCATGGTGCGCGAACAGGTGCCCACACGCACCGCCTACGAAGACCTGATCCGCCAGTGCCAGCGCGCACGTGATGCCTACTTCTGGCTCGATGCGGGCGAAGTGCAAAACGCCGCCGCCGACCTCACCGCCATCGAACAAGCCGCGCAAGCCACGCTGGGTGAGTTTGAAAAGGTGGAGAGCATTCGCCAGGACACCACCCGCGCCCTGCAGAAGGCCGAGGGCCAGCAGCGCGAGCTGATGACCGCCATAGCCAGCCAGATGTGGCGCAGCCCGAGTGACTTTGTGCAGGCGCTGGACCGCCTGCGCCAGCGCCAGGGCGAATTGCACCTGCTGCGCGAACTGCGCTACGTGGATTTGTCCGCCGTGGATGGAATGGCAGCGCAGCTCTCAGCCGAGCAACAGCGCGTGGGCGAACGCGCTCTGCAGTTCCTGTCCGACGAAAAGGCCTTTGACGGCCAGCAGCAGGCATTGGCCAAGGTTGCCGCGGCCCTGCCGCTGGCAACGACAGCCAGCCAGTTGGCAGAACACCTGGCCGCGCTGGACGCGGAGGCTGCCAGCCTGGACCTGCTCAGTGAACAGCTGGGGAACCTGCCCGGCGGCGACGCGGTGCAGCGCACCGCCATCCTGGACCGCATTGCGCTGCTGTATGCCGACATCAACCGCCTGCGCGCGGACGCCCGCGCGAGGCGCCGCAATCTGGGCGCGGCCGAGCAGCGGGCCGAGTTCGGCGCGCAATTCAAGCTGTTTGGCCAAGCCGTGGAAAACGCGCTGGAGCTGTCGGACACGCCCGAAAAATGCGACGAGGCGCTGACCCGCCTGCTGGCGCAGCTGGAAGACATTGAGGGCCGCTTTGCCGAACAGGAGGAGTTCCTGGCAGACATCGCCACGCAGCGCGAGAGCGTGTACGAGGCGTTGTCGGCCCGCCGCCAGAGCCTGGTCGAAGCGCAGCAGCGCCGCGCCAAGGCCCTTGCCGATGCCGCAGGGCGCGTGCTGGATGGCGTCCCGCGCCGCATTGCGGGCTTTGGCGAATTGGCGCAGGTGCACAGCTACTTCGCGTCCGACCCCATGCTGGCCAAGCTGCGCGAGCAGATCGCCGAGTTGCGGCGCCTGGGCGCAGCCGTGGCGGCCGACGACATCGACACGCGCCTGAAAACCGCACGCGACCAGGCCGTGCGCGCCGTGCGCGACCAGCGCGATCTGTCTGCCGGCACCGAAGGCGGCCTGAAGCTGGGCAGCCACACGTTTACGGTCAACAAACAACCGCTCGACCTGACAATGGTCGCCCACGGCGACGGACTGGCGTGGCAGATCACCGGCACCGACTACCTGGCCAGCGCTCACGATGCGCGGCTGGAGGCGTTGCGCCCGTTCTGGCCGCAGGCGCTGGTCTCAGAAACCCCGCAGCTGGCGCGTGCCGAATACCTGGCCGCCGAATGGTTGCAAGCCCTGCAGCGTGGCGAGGCCGAGCCTGGTTGGAGCGAGCTGCTGGTGCAGCTGGCGGAACACGTGCACACCGAGGGCGCCGAACCGAAGTCCCCCCCCGCGGTGCTGCTGGATTCGCTGCGGCGCTTTGCCGCCAGCCGCTACCAGGAAGGCTACCAGCGCGGCATTCACGACGACGACGCCCTGGCCATCGTGCGCGTGCTGGCGCCCATCCAGGACGCTGCAGGCTTGCTGGTCTATGGCCCCGCCGAGCGGGCGCTGGCCAAGCTGTATTGGCACCTGGGCCTGCGCGAGGAAACCCGTCAGTCCCTGGCCCGCCGCGCCCGCAGTGCGCAGCACATTGCCCAGCTGTTTGCACAACCCCGGCTGCGCGACGAGCTTGAAGCGGAAGCCGCCCGCGGCCTGCGCCAATTTGTGGACCAAAACCCGGTGCTTTCGCACGAATGGTTGCCCGAATTGGCCGACGCCCTTAGGGCACAGGATGCTGCCGACGCCACCGCGTCCGACGCCGTGCTGCGCACGCTCGTGGAAGAGGCGGCCGCATACCTTGTGCGCGAACTGGCCCACGCCGAAGGCAGCGCGGCAGAGCTGGCCTCTGCCACGCCGCAATGGGTGATCAGCAAAACCGGCGAGGATCTGGTGCATGCGCTGCAGCGCGCACTGGATCACGGCGGCCTTGCCAGCGCCTGGCAGCGCGACCTGAGCGCTGCCGAACCCCTGGAACGATGGCGCCTGGCGCGCGGCTGGCTGCGCGCCTTTGCCACCTCGCAGGCCGATGCCGACGGCGCCACGCCCGCACTGGCATGGATTGACGATGCCGCCACAGCGCTCACCTTCCAAGGCGCGCGCCGCCGCGTGAACGCCACGCTGGACGCGCGGGTGCAAGGCCTGCGCAGCGAGCATGCCCGCATTCAGAACGGGGCTCTGGCGTTCAACCTCAACGACTTTCGCCGCCGGGTGCGACACCACCGCAGCCACGCCGTGGGCGGCTTCGCCCAACTGCAAGCGCTGCGCCATGAGCTGCTGGTGCAGGAGAAAGCACGCCTGCACCTGTCGCAGTTCCAGGCCAAACCGCTGGCCACGTTTGTGCGCAATCGGCTCATCGACGAGGTGTACCTGCCGCTGATCGGCAACAACCTGAGCAAACAACTGGGCGCAGCGGGCGACAGTGCCCGCACCGACCGCATGGGCCTGCTGCTGCTGATTTCGCCTCCGGGATACGGCAAGACCACGATCATGGAATATGTGGCCAACCGACTGGGCCTGGTGTTTGTGCGCATCAACTGCCCGGCGCTGGGCCACAGCGTGACCAGCATCGACCCGAGCACCGCACCCAACAGCGCAGCCCGGCAGGAGCTGGAGAAGCTGAACCTGGGCTTGGCCATGGGCAGCAACGTGATGCTGTACCTGGACGACATCCAGCACACGCACCCCGAGTTTCTGCAGAAGTTCATCGCGCTGGCCGACGGCACTCGCCGCATCGAAGGCGTATGGCAGGGCCAGCCGCGCACTTGGGACATGCGGGGCAAACGTTTTGCCATCGTGATGTCGGGCAACCCATACACCGAGTCTGGCGACGTGTTCCGCATCCCGGACATGCTGGCCAACCGGGCCGACATCTACAACCTGGGCGATGTGCTCTCAGGCCGCGAGGCGGTGTTTGCGCTGTCGTACATTGAAAACAGCCTGACCTCGCACCCCGTGACGCAGCCCCTGGCGGCGCGCGAGCCCAAGGATGTGCACCTGCTGGTGCGCCTGGCGCAGGGCGAGGCCATCGACACCAACAGCTTTGCACACCCGTACAGCGCGGTGGAGCTGCAGGAGCTCAAGGGCCTGCTGCAGCGCCTGTTCAAGGTGCGCGACGTGCTGCTGAAGGTGAACCTGGCTTACATCGCCTCGGCCGCGCAGGACGACCGCTATCGCGAAGCGCCACCGTTTCGCCTGCAAGGCAGCTACCGCAACATGTCGCGCCTGGCGCCGCAGGTTACGCCGCTGATGCAGGACGATGAACTGGACGCACTGCTGCGCGACCACTACCGTGGCGAAGCGCAAACGCTGACCACCGGGGCGGAAGAGAACCTGCTGCAACTGGCGCAATTGATTGGCCGCCCCACCCCCGAAGAACAGGAACGCTGGGACCAGATCCGCGGCGACTACCAGCGCCAGCGCAAGATGGGTGGCGCGGAGGACGACCCGAGCGTGCGCGTGACGCGCGGGCTGCTCGATATTGCACGCAGCGTGGAAGCCCTGCAGCCCCGCAAGGCCACTGAGCACATGACGCAGCAACTTGCAGAACCCCTGGCGGCCATTGCGCAGCACCTGGCGCAACCCACACCCGCGCAACAGGCGCAAGGTGCAGCGCTGGCCCGCATTGAGCCTGCGTTGACCGCACTGGCCGAACTGGCGCAGCACCTGCAGCAAGGCACCACGCAAACCCAGGCCCAGATGCATGCCAGCTTGGAAGCCACGGCCCAGGCCCTGCAAGCACTGCAGGCCAGCACACAAGCCCTGCACTCGCACAGCGACCGTGTGGAAAGCCAGCGCATGGTGGACGCGCTGCTGTCGCTGTCGGTGACCTACCGTCAGCTGATCATGCCGCTGGTGCGCGCCGTGGAAACGCGGGTGGGCGCCGACGCCAAGATGCACCAGGAGGTGGAAAGGCTGGAGGGAATGATCGACAACCTGCGCAAAGAACCCACCAGGAAGTGAGCGCAAAGGGCAGGGGCCGGATGGCGCGTTTCTCGCTGCTCAGCCCCCCCTGCATGGCCCCCGCTACTTGAGCCAGCTGCGCTTGGGCCGGGGTTGTACCGTGATGTCCACCGCTTGGCGAACGGTGGGCTTGCCGCTGGCAAGGTCCGTGTCCACCACATCTTCCAGGTCGATGTCCTTCACGTCGGTATTGGTGGACTCTTCCAGTTCTTCCAGAATGGCGTTGACCTTGCGTTCGGCCTGCTCCACCTCGGCCTCGGGTATGGGGGAAGGGCGCATGGGGTTTCCTCAGAGTTGCTCGTTTGCAGAATGCACCCATTTTTCAGCCCACACAGCCATGTTTGGTGTCAGCCGATGCCTGTGGGCAGGCGTAGGCGGCGGGCTCGGACAGGGGCTTAGCTGAGATTGGGCTCAGCACTCTGGGCCGCTGGCGTCCGCGCCGTAGCCGCGCTGCCCATGGATGCGGCCATGATGCAGCCAATCGCCATCCACTGCACCACGCTCAGGTGCTCGCTCAGCAGGGCCATGGCCACCAGCGCAGCCACCGCAGGCTCCATGCTGATCATGATGCCGAAGGCCTCTTTGGGCAGGCGCTTGAGGGCCATCATCTCCAGCGATATCGGCACTGCACTGGACACCGCCGCCACCGCCACGCCAATCAGCAGCAGGCTGGGCGACAGCAGCGCCACACCTGCATGCGCCACGCCCACCGGCACCACCACCAGCGCCGCCACCAAAAGACCCAGCGACACCGAATGCCCGGCGTGCAAATGCCCCGCGCGCTTGCCAAACACGATGTACAGCGCCCAGAACACCGCAGCACCCAGCGCGTAGGCCACGCCCACCGGGTCCAGCATGCTGCCATTCAAACCCAGGGGAAGCAGCAGTCCCAACCCCGCAATGGCCAGCAGCACCCACAAAAAATCCACCGCACGGCGAGACGACCAGATGGCCACGGCCAGCGGCCCCGCAAATTCGATGGCCACGGCCAGGCCAAAAGGCAGTGTGCGCAGCG
>JBCNOJ010000293.1:0-6672 GCA_039593925.1 Acidovorax sp. | reverse complement strand
AAGCCCTGCGCGACCAGCACGGCGTGGAAGCGCTGGCCATATACGTCTACCCCGCGCAAGTGGTGTTCTGCAAAAAGCCGCTCCGCACGCTGTCCGACCTGTCCGGCCGCCGCATCCGTGTGTCATCGTCCACGCAGGCCGACTTTGTCGGCGCGCTGGGCGGGGTGCCGGTCCTCACAGGGTTTGCGCAAATCGTGCCCAGCCTCACGGCGGGCAACACCGAATGCGCCATCACCGGCACCATGTCAGGCAACACCCTGGGCCTGGCAGGCATCACCACCCACGTGCATTCGCTGCCCATCACCTGGGGTCTGGCCGTGTTCGGGGCCAACCAGACGGCGTGGACGGCGCTGCCCCCTGACCTGCGCGCCTTGCTGCGGCGCGAACTGCCCCGGCTGGAGGCGGCCATCTGGGAAGAGTCCGAGCGCGAGACCGCCGACGGCATGGCCTGCAACCAGGGGGCATCAAGCTGCTCGGGCGGCACCAAGGGCCGCATGGTGGTGGTGCCCGTGTCGCCGCAGGACCACCGCAGCCGCCAGGACATCCTCTCGGCCACCGTGCTGCCGCGCTGGGTGCAGCGCTGCGGCACGCGCTGCGCCGACATCTGGAACCAGACCATCGGGCCGGTGCGCGGCCTGGTGGCCCCGGCGCCTGCCGGCAAATAACCCGAGGCCCGCATCACGATGAGTGAGTCGTCCACCACACCGCTGCGCATCAGGGCCTTCGTATGGACTGGGGTGGCGGTGTTCGTGGTGGCGGTGTGTGTCGTGTCGGCCGCATTGGTCTGGAATGCGCGCCAGGTGGCGCTGGCCGACAGCGAGGCTCAGGCCACGCGGTTTGTGGCCGGGGCGGAGGCGGCGCTCAACCGCTCGCTGCTGGCGGTGGACGTGCTGCTGGCCAGCACCGACGAAATGCTGGGCCTGGCAAGCGCCATGGCCGACTGGATCGACCCCGAAAGCGCCAGCCAGCGCCTGCGCAGCTCGGCCCGCCAGAACCTCATGGTGCGCTATGTGGCGCTGCTGGACAGCACGGGCAAGACCATGGCTTCGTCCGATGCCGCGGGCGATGCGCTGCAGGTGCAGCTGCCCGAGGGGTTTCTGCAGGCCATCATGGCGCAGCCCGTTTCCACACTCATGATCAGCCCGCCCGTCATCAGCTTTGCCAGCTCGGAGCGCGTGCTTTATGTGGCGCGTTATCTGCGCATGGCCGACAGCTCGATGGTGGTGGCGGTGGCCGAGCTGCCCGTGGCTGCGCTGAGCTCGGTGCTGGTGCAGGGCGTGGACATCACGGGCCTGCAGGTCACACTGGAGCGCTCAGACGGCCAACTGCTGCTGAGCGTGCCAAACCGTGAAGAGGCCTTGGCCCCCAGGCTGAGCCCGCCCCTGGCCGCCGTGGCAGATGCCGGGGAGGACTGGGGCGCGCCCACGCGCCTGAGTGGCGAGCCAGGCCTGGTGGTGTACCGGCCCATCCTGTACCAGGACCTGCGCATTGCCGGCAGCATTCCCACCACCGCTGCGCTGGCAGGCTGGCGCGACGAGCGCAATGCCATTGCATTCACCGGCCTGTTGTTCGTGGCCATGATTTTGGCAGCAGGGTGGCTGGCGCTGCGCTACCTGGATCGGCTCTCGCAGGCGCGCTTGGCCATTGCGCAGTCCAAGGCCACACTGGACCAGGCGCTGGAATCGATGGTGAGCGGATTCATGCTGCTGGACCGCGAGCAGCGTGTGGTGCAGTGGAACAGCCAGTTCGAGCAGATCTATCCCTGGCTCAAGGACGTGATCGCACCGGGTATGCCGTTTCGGGAGGTGATGGAGAAGACCTCTTTGCACCATCTGCCCCGCGCCACGCAGGACGAACGCAGGCGCTGGGTGGAGCAGCGCCTGGCCAAGCAACGTCTGCATGAAGGCCCCCACGAGCAGTCCTTGCCCGGCGGCCACACCATCCAGATCACCGAGCGCCCCACGCCCGATGGCGGGCTGGTCATTACCTACCACGATGTCACCGCGCTGCGGCAGGCCAGCGCCGAAATCGAAAGCCTGGCCTTCTACGACCCGCTTACCAATCTGCCCAACCGCCGCCTGCTGATGGACCGCATGCAGCAGGCCATTGCCGCCAGCGTGCGCAGTGGCCAGCATGGAGCGCTGCTGTTTCTGGACCTGGACCACTTCAAGACCCTGAACGACACCCAGGGCCATGAAGTGGGCGACATGCTGCTGCGGCAGGTGGCCCAGCGTCTGAAGACCTGCGTGCGCCGCGAAGACACCGTGGCGCGTCTGGGCGGCGACGAGTTTGTGGTGATGCTGCATGAGCTCTCGCCCAATAGCGACGAGGCCGCCGCCTTTGCCCGCCGAGTGGGCGAAAAGATCTTGCGCAAGCTCAATGTGCCCTACACCCTGGGCAGCATCACCCACCACAGCACACCCAGCATTGGCGCCACGCTGATGGGCGGGGCGCTGCAGCCCACGGTCGATCTGCTCAAGCAGGCCGACATCGCGATGTACCAGGTCAAGTCCCAGGGCCGCAACGCACTGTGCTTTTTTGACCCGCAGATGCAGATCGCCATCAGTGCACGCGCGCAGCTGGAGGGCGACTTGCAACTGGCGCTCACTGGACGGCAGTTCGAGCTGCACTACCAGCCGCAATTCCACCTCGATGGGCGCATCGTGGGGGCCGAGGCACTCATCCGCTGGCGCCACCCGCAGCGCGGGCTGGTGGCGCCCGGCGCGTTCATTGGCGTGGCCGAAGAGAGCGAACTCATCGTGCCCATGGGGCACTGGGTGCTGCGCACCGCCTGCGAGCAACTGGCTGCCTGGCAGGGTGATGCGCGCTACCGCCATGTGCAGCTGTCGGTGAACGTGAGTGCGCGGCAGTTCCGCCAGCGCGACTTTGTGGCGCGCGTGGTGGAGGTGCTGCGCGAGACCGGCGCGCGTGCCCACCTGCTCAAGCTGGAGCTGACCGAATCGCTGGTGCTGGACAACGTGGACGACACCATCGCCAAGATGGGCCTGCTCAAGACCAAAGGCGTGCGGTTTTCGGTGGACGACTTCGGCACCGGTTATTCGTCACTGGCCTACCTCACTCGGCTGCCGCTGGACCAGCTCAAGATCGACCAGTCGTTTGTGCGCAACCTGGGCGTGCGCCACACCGACGACGTGATCGTGCAGACCATCATCGGCATGGCCCGCAACCTGGAGCTGGACGTGATTGCCGAAGGTGTGGAAACCGAGGAGCAACGGGCGTTTCTGGCCGAATACGGCTGCTGCCTGTTCCAGGGCTACCTGCTGGGCCGACCCACCCCGCTGGCGGGGCTTGAGGCGCTGCTCGACGCCGCTGCCGGGGCCCCGGCCGCTCCTGCGCTCCCCGTTCAGGGGTAGCGGCACGGCGGTTGAATTGCTCTCTGTTTGATAGCTGTTTGCGCTTGATGGATAAGCGCTAGAGGCCGATTTGGCTTAAATTTTTCACCGATCAGCGCCGCGACGACACGACGATTCCGCCCACAATCAGCGCAAACGCCACACCGTGGAACAGTTGCGGCGTCTCACCCAGAAACGCTGCCGACAGAATGCCCGCGAACAGCGGCGTGAGGTTCACGAAGAAGCCCGCCACCGCCGGCCCCGCGCGCTGCACGCCCACGCCCCAGCAGCGGTAGGCCAGCACGGCAGGCCCCACAGCAATAAACACCAGCGCGGCTATCAGCGGCCAGCCCCATTCGATGTGCGTGCGGCCGCTTGCCCATTCCACTCCGGCAAAGCTGCCCGACCAGGCCAGGCCAAACACCATCTGTGCCATCAGGAAGGCGGCCCAGTCGCTGCGGATTTCTGAAGGCTCGCTGGTGCGCGCCAGCAGCCAGCTGTAGAACGCCCACGAGATGGTGGCCAGCACCATGAACAGATCGCCCGGCACCAGGCGGAAAGCCGTCAGCTGCGCCCACTCACCCCGGCTCAGCACCAGCAGCACGCCGCACACCGACAGCAACGCGCCCACCACCTGGCGCCGCGTGACCGCCGCGCCAAAGAACAGTGCGCCCACGGCCAGCATCCACACCGGCATGCTGGAGCCCACCAGCGTTGCGTTGATGGGCGTGGAGGTCTGCAACGCCATGTACTGGAGCGCGTTGTAAAGGCCAATGCCCAGCAGCCCCAGCAACGCATAGCGGCGCCAGTGCGGCCACAGAGGGCTGTTTTTGCGCAGCACCGCGTGGGCCAGTGGCAGCAAGATGAAAAAGGCCAGCACCCAGCGGATGAAGTTCAGGGTGGCGGGGGAAATCAGGTGGTGCACCAGGCGCCCGGTGACGGCGTTGCCAGCCCACAGCAAGGGCGGAATCACCAACAGCACGGCCGTGCCGGGTGTGAGTTTTTGTGTCATGGGGCTGCACTGTAACGGTGCGCGCGTGTGCTTGCGCCCGGCCCGCCCGAAGGCCCCCGTGCCCGGGCGGCACGCCAGCCACTTTCGGCAGCGGTGCCTGAATCGTGGCAGGATGGCCGCCGTTGTTTGCCACCCTGATTTTTTGAGGAGACCTTTTGCCATGAGCCTTGCCGTCCAGATCCGCCAGCACGGTGGTCCCGAAGAACTCCACGTGGTCGATGTCGCCGTGGGCGAACCCGGCCCCGGCGAAGTGCGCATCCGCCACCACGCGGTGGGCCTGAACTTCATCGACGTGTACCACCGCACGGGCCTGTACCCGCTGAACATGCCCGCCAGCATCGGCATGGAAGGCGCGGGCGTGATCGAGGGCGTGGGCGAGGGCGTCACGCACCTGAAGGTTGGCGATCGGGCCGCCTACGCCAGCAACCCGCCTGGCGCCTACTGCGAAGTGCGCGTGATGCCCGCCAAGTGCGTGTGCAAGCTGCCGGACGCCATCAGCTTTGAGACCGGCGCGGCCATGATGCTCAAGGGCTTGACGGCGCAGTACCTGCTCAAGAAGACGCTGCCCGTGGAAGGCCTGCAAGCCGGCGACCACGTACTCTTTCACGCAGCGGCTGGCGGCGTGGGGCTGATTGCCTGCCAGTGGGCCAAGGCGCTGGGCATGCAGCTCATCGGCACGGCCGGATCCGATGCCAAGTGCCAGCTGGCCCTGGCCAATGGCGCGGCACACGCCATCAACTACAGCACGGAGGACTTTGCGGCGCGCGTGAAGGAGATCACCGGCGGCAAGGGCGTGAAGGTGGTGTACGACTCGGTGGGCAAGGACACCTGGGACAAGTCGCTCGAATGCCTGCGCCCCTTCGGCCTCATGGCCAGCTTCGGCAACGCATCGGGCCCCGTGGCGCCGTTTGCGCCCGGCAGCCTGGGTGCCAAGGGCTCGCTCTACGTCACGCGGCAGACGCTGTTCACCCACATCGCCACGCGCGAGGCCACGCAGGCCATGGCCGACGATTTGTTCAAGGTGGTGGAAAGCGGCCAGGTGAAGATCCACATCGAGCAGCGCTACGCCCTGCGCGACGTGCAGCAGGCGCACCGCGACCTGGAAGCGCGCAAGACCACGGGCTCCACCATCCTCACGTTGTCGTGAGCGCGGTGCTGGCGCCGTGGCTGCAGGCGGCACGCCTGCGCGCGCAGCAGCCACCCGCCCAGCCTCGGCTGCCCCTGTGGGTGGCGGGGCAGGCCGTGGGCTCGGTGGTTGATGGCGTTTTAGGTGAAATCAGCCTCCAGCGCTTACTGGATAAGCGCTACAAGCTATCAAAAACAGAGCGTTCGGGTGCCGCCATCTGGCACCTTGACGTGCTTGCAGACGCCGCCACCGACGCCCTCAACACCCTGGCCGCTGCGCTGCGCGACGCAAACCTGTGCGGCCCCTGGCGCAACGAGCAACTGGCCGTGTGCAACGCACAGGGCGAGCGCGTGGCCACCGTGGAGCGCGGCGCTGTGCGCGTGCTGGGCATCACCACCGTCGCCGTGCACCTGGTGGGCCTGGCGCCGGATGGCCGCATGTGGGTGCAAAAGCGCGCCCTCACCAAGCCCAACGATCCGGGCCTGTGGGACACGCTGATGGGCGGCATGATCGCCGCCACCGATTCGCTGGAACAGGCCCTGGCGCGTGAAACCTGGGAAGAGGCCGGCCTGCACGTGGCCAACCTCCACGACGTTACGCATGGCGGCCATGTGCTCTTCAGCCGCCCCAGCAGCGAAGCGGGTGGCACGGGCTACATGGTGGAGCGCATCGACTGGTTTCGCGCCACCGTGCCTGATGGCATGGCGCCGTCGAACCAGGATGGCGAGGTGGATGAATTCGCCCTGCGCAGCGACAGCGAACTGCACGCCCAGGTGGCCGAAGACCGGTTCACGCTGGAGGCTGCGCTGGTGATGGCGGCGCACTGGGGGCTCTAAGCCTTTGCCCCAAGTCTCGTGGCGGTGGCAGGGGTTTGCAAACTCACGCGGCACTGGTCACCGTTGCTGCGGCTTGCAGGCGCAGCAGGCGCCCACTTAGTAGTCTGATCCGCGGTCATGCACGGGGATGTCATGCCCGAACACCTGGGATATCTGGCGCTGGTGCTGCATCAACCAAGCCAGTGCGGCCGGGTTGAAAGACTTGGTTTGAAGCAGTGGCACCGGCGGCCACTGCCCCCGGACCCTCGCCTCCAACGCAACCCACCCCAGGCCCTTGGCCCGGCGCATGAACTCTATGGAGAGGCCGTCCAGTTCGCTGCGTTGAAAAACGATGGACCGCCCCTT
>JBCNOJ010000292.1:0-6688 GCA_039593925.1 Acidovorax sp. | reverse complement strand
GGCCGCCATGGCGCTGGCGCTGAATGTGCGGTTGGCCAAACCCGGCGTGTACACACTGCACAGCAGCGGCCGCCGGGCCGGGCCGCTGGATACGCGCCGCGCCGTGCGCATGTGCGGCCATGCGGTGCTGGTGCTACTGCCGGTGCTGGCAGCATTGCAGCTTATGGCCATGGTGGGCTGGGCATGGCTGCAGGCATGACGGCGTCCGCAGCCCCATGGCCCGCTGCGCCACATCACGGCGGGCCCGATGCCGCGGGCGTGCCGCGTTTCGATTTTTCAACGAATAGCAACGCCTGCGGGCCCTGCCCGGAAGCCCTGGATGTAGTGCGGGCGGCCGACCCCACGCGCTACCCCGACCCGGCATACACCGACTTGCGCGAGCGCCTTGCGGCTTACCACCGCGTGGCGCCTGAGCGTGTCGTTCTGGCGGCCAGTGCCAGCGAGTTCATTCACCGCATCGCGGCGCTGGCTGCCCAGCAGGGCGTGGTGCAGGTCTCTCTGCCGCCGCACAGCTATGGCGACTATGCCGAAGCGGCCCGAGCGTGGGGGCTGCAGACAACGCGAATCGCCAGCGCTACGGCGGGCCTGCAGTGGGCGTGCGAGCCCTCCAGCCCCTTGGGCCTTGCCGACCCGTCAGTGCCCCTGTGGCAGCGCGACGGTTTGGAACTTCGGTGCGATGAGGGCACGCACGCGCTGCGCGTGTTGGATTGCGCCTATGTGCCGCTGCGCCTGGATGCTGATGGGGCATGGAGCGGCGTGCCTTCTGCATGGCTGCCAACAGCCTGCTGGCAGCTGTGGACGCCGAACAAGGCGCTGGGCTTGACGGGTGTGCGGGCGGCCTACGCCATCGCGCCAGAGAGCAGTGAGCGCCTGGTTGGCCTGTTGACGGCGCTGGCACCATCCTGGCCTGTGGGTGCGCATGGCGTAGCCCTGCTGCAGGCCTGGGTGCAGCCGCAGGTGCAGCAGTGGCTGGTGGGCAGCCTCGCCACGCTGGGCACCTGGAAGGAGCGGCAGCAAGCGCTGTGCCGGGAGCTGGGCTGGGCCGTGCAACGCGGCAGCCTGGCCAACTACTTCTGCGCACAGCCCGCCAGCCGCTCGCTGCCCGACGATCTGGCGGCGCTGCGCCGCGGCGGCATCAAGCTGCGCGATACCGCTTCGTTCGGTCTGCCAGGCTGCGTGCGGCTGGGGGTGCTGGAGCCAGCCGCCCAAGACGCGCTGCGGACCGCATGGCAGGCTCTTGCCGGCATTTCGAGTTTTACGGGCCGTACCATCCCGCATTCAACCGGCTCCCAGGAGACCTTGTGAGAACCATCACCGTCAACCGCTACGTCACGCCGCTGCGTGAAGGTGGCTCCATGCCCGCCATCGTCGAGGGCGACGACCTGGGCACCTACGTGCTCAAGTTCCGTGGCGCCGGGCAGGGCGTGCGCGCGCTGCTGGCCGAGATGATCGCGGGTGGCATCGCTCGTGCGCTGGGCCTGCCCGTGCCCGAGATCGTGCTGGCCCAGCTCGACCCCGCCCTGGCACAGACCGAGCCCGACCCCGAGATCCAGGACCTGGTGCGCGCCAGCGGTGGCCTGAACGTGGGGCTGGACTACCTCTCGGGCGCGCTCAATTTCGACCCGGCGGTGGATGTGGTGTCAGATGACTTTGCCTCGCGCCTCGTGTGGTTCGACACGCTGGTGGGCAATGTGGACCGCACCGCGCGAAACACCAATCTGCTCATGTGGCACCGCCAGCCCTGGCTCATCGACCATGGCGCCGCGCTGACCTTTCACCATGCGTGGAACGGCACCGTGACACAGCCCGCCAAGCCCTTTGCGCCGATTGCCGACCATGTGCTCTTGGCCCGGGCCACGCTGCTCGCGCAGGTGGATGCCGAGCTGGCTGCACGTCTGACGCCCGAGGTGTTGGACGGCATCCTGGCCGAGGTGCCCGAAGAGTTCTTGTCGCTGGCTGGAGCCGACCACGAAGAAGGCCTGCTGACTGCCGCAGCCACCCATCGCCAGGCCTATGTGGACTACTTCTGCGCCCGCCTGGCCGGGCGCGACACCTGGGTGAATGCGTTGAAGGAGGCCGTCGATGCACGCGCCTGAGGTGTATGACTACGCCATCGTGCGCGTGGTGCCGCGCGTGGAGCGGGAGGAATTCATCAACGCGGGCGTGATCCTGTCGTGCCAGCGCACCGGCTTTCTCCAGGCTGTTATCGCTCTCGATGAAGCGCGCCTGCTGGCCATGGACCCGCACGCCGACATCGATACCGTGCGCCGCCATCTGGCCGCCATCGTGGCCATCTGTGCGGGCGACGAAGGCTGTGGCCCCATTGCGCGCCTGCCGTATCGCCAGCGCTTTCACTGGCTCACCGCCAAACGCAGCGCCATCATCCAGACCTCGCCTGTGCACACCGGCCGCTGCACCGATGCGGCCGCGGCCCTCGAACACATCATGGACCGGATGGTCCGCCCATTGCCTTGACTGAAAACTCTGCTCCCCAATTGGCCCGTTGTGTGATGGTGCTGGGCACCACCAGCGGCGCCGGCAAAAGCTGGCTCACCACCGCGCTGTGCCGCTACTACAGCAACCAGGGTCTGAAGGTTGCTCCGTTCAAGGCGCAGAACATGAGCAACAACGCACGTGTGGTGTCGGGCCCTGCGGGTGTGATGGGTGAAATCGGCAGCGCGCAGTATTTCCAGGCCCTGGCTGCGCGTGCCGAGCCTGAGGTGCGCATGAACCCGCTGCTGCTCAAGCCCGAGGCCGACACGCACAGCCAGGTCGTGCTGATGGGACAGGTGAGCGCCGAACTCACGGCCATGCCCTGGCGTGGCCGCAGCGAAAAGGTGTGGCCGCAGATCGCCGCAGCGCTCGATGCACTGCGCGCCGAAAACGATGTGGTCGTGATTGAAGGCGCAGGTTCGCCCGCCGAAATCAACCTGCACGCCAGCGACATCGTCAACATGCGTGTGGCCCGCCATGCCGATGCGCGCTGCCTGCTGGTGACCGACATCGACCGGGGCGGTGCGTTTGCCCACCTGTATGGCACGTGGGCGCTGCTGCCCGAGGACGAGCGTGCGCTGATCAAAGGCTTTGTCCTCAACAAGTTCCGTGGCGACGCCAGCCTGCTGGCGCCTGCGCCGCAGATGCTGCAAGACCTCACGGGTGTGCCCACCGTGGCCACCATCCCCATGCAGTGGCGCCACGGCCTGCCGGAGGAAGATGGCGTGTTTGACGACCGCACCTTGTCCGCAGGCGCCGTACACACCACTGTGGCCGTGGTGGCCTACCCACGCATCAGCAACCTGGACGAGTTCCAGCCGCTCAAGAACGTGCCCGGCGTGCGCCTGTTGTGGGCGCGCAGCCCGGCCGATCTGGCGGGGCTCAAGCCCTACGATTGGGTGGTGCTGCCCGGCTCCAAGTCCACCGCGGCTGACCTGGCCTGGCTGCGCGCGCAAGGGCTGGACCAGGCGATTGCCCAGCATGCGGGGCAGGGCGGCACGGTGCTGGGCGTGTGTGGCGGCCTGCAGATGCTGGGCGAGGCATTGATCGACACCGCAGGCATCGACGGCAATGCGCCGGGCCTGGGCCTGCTGCCGCTGGTCACCACCTTTGAGGTTGCCAAGACCGTGCAACGCACGCATGCGCAGTTTGGGGCGGTGCAGGGCGCCTGGGCCGCGTTGGCCAGTGTGCCCGCCACGGGCTACGAAATCCACCACGGCCAGACGGCCCAGCACCCGGCCATGGCCGCCAAGGGCGACGTGGCGCGCGAGGTCATCCCCGGTATTGCTTGGCAGAACCCGGCGGGCAATGTGCTGGGCGTGTACCTGCACGGCCTGTTCGAGGACGCGGCGGTGCTGCACGCGCTGTTTGGCGCGCAGGTGCCCACGCTGGACGGCGTGTTTGACGGACTCGCAGGCTTCCTGGGCACCAGCTTCACACCGGGCGTGCTGGATGCGCTGGTGGCGCCTTAGCACGCCGGACACCGTGGCGCCATTCAGCCCCTCACACCCGTTCGCAGTGGCAGGCGAGGGTGGTGTACGGAAAGCGCACGGTGTCCTGCCCGCGCAGCGCGGGGTGTCGGGCTATCAAAGCCTCGATCTGGGCGCGCACCTTGGCGCGTTCAGCATCGGGCAGGGCCGCGATGAAGCTGATCGACATGAAGCGGTCCACGATGACCTGCTGGGGTGGCCCCACATGCTCATGGGTCAGCAGGGTCTCGACCAATGGACTGAAGCCGGGGTGCGGAAAGGGCTTGCGCCAGTCGCCCTTGTAGAAGCGCGGGGCATCGCCCTCGTAGGGCGTGATGATGGTGGTGAGCTCGGCCACCCAGTCGACCGACTCATCGCGCACGTTCCACACCAGTCCCAGCTTGCCGCCCGGCCGCAGCGTGCGGTGGAATTCGTCCAGGGCATCGCGGGTGGCAAACTAGTGGAAGGCCTGCGCACAGACCACGGCATCCAGCGTGCCGGACGGCAGCGGAATGGCCTGCGCCGTGCCCGCCTCGGCACGCACCGTAGGCAGTTGCAGGGCGTCGATCTTGGCGCGCATGGCGTCCACGGGCTCCACGCCCACCACCGTGGCCCCGGTGGTTGCGAGCAGCGCGGTGAATTTGCCGGTGCCCGCGCCCACATCGGCCACCTCGCGGCCGGGGCCCAGGCCCAAGGCCTGCGCCAGCCAGGCCGACAGCGCCGCCGGGTAGTCCGGCCTGCCGCGCGCGTAGGCCTGCGCTTCTTTTTCAAAACCCTGCTGTGCCGCTTTGTGCACGGCGTTCGTTGTGCTTTCCATCACCATGACCTCAGCATTTGTGATTCCCACCGTTGATGACCTGCATGATGCCGCGTTGGCCAGCCGCGTGCAGCACGTGATTGACCACAAGACCAAGCCCCTGGGCTCGCTGGGCCTGCTGGAGCGCCTGGCGCTGCGCCTGGGTGTGATCCTGGGCACCGAATCCCCTGTGTTGCACGCCCCCCAGATGCTGGTGTGCGCGGGCGACCACGGCCTGGCCGCACGGGGTGTCTCGGCGTTCCCGAGCGATGTGACCTGGCAGATGGTGGAGAACTTTCTGGCGGGTGGCGCGGCCGTGAGCGTGCTGGCGCGCCAGCATGGCCTGGGCCTCACGGTGGTGGACTGTGGTGTGGCCAAGCCCATTGCTGCGCGCGATGCGGCACCCGGCCAGCCCCGCTTGTTGCTGCGCAAAGTGGCACCCGGCACGCAGGATGCCTCCATCGGCCCCGCCATGAGTGCCGAGCAATGCGCCCAGGCGCTGGCCAACGGGGTGGAGGTGGTGCGTGGGCTGCCGGGCAACGCCTTGCTGCTGGGCGAGATGGGCATTGCCAACACCTCGGTGGCATCGCTGCTGCTGGCCCGCCTGGCAGGGCTGCCGCTGGCCGAGGTGACGGGCGCGGGCACGGGGCTCGATGCTGCGGGCATCGAGCGCAAGCGCGCCGTGCTGCAGCAGGCGCTGGATGCCAATGCGGGCGCCACCAGCCCGCTGGAGGCCCTGGCTGCCCTGGGTGGCTACGAGGTGGCCACGCTGGTGGGCGCAGTGCTGCAGGCAGCGGCCGAGCGGCGCGTGATTGTGGTGGATGGCTTCATCACCAGCGCGGCCGTGCTGGTGGCCAGCCGCATCGCGCCGCAGGCGCTGCAGCGCTGCGTGTTTGCCCACCGTTCAGGCGAACGGGGCCACAGCCTGATGCTGGCGCAGATGCAGGCAGAGCCTCTGCTGGACCTGGGCTTGCGCCTGGGCGAGGGGACGGGCGCGGCGCTGGCCTGGCCGTTGCTGCAATCGGCCTGCGCGGTGCTGCGCGAGATGGCGAGTTTTGAATCGGCTGGCGTGGCCAACCGGTCTACATAGCTGGCACCCAAGTGTCCCGGCGTGCGTGCGCACCGCGTTGGGGGTCGATGAACGATGATGGTGCGGGCCTATCCACCCTAGGCCCGGTGTCGCACGATGCTGGTGCATTTTGTACGCAATGTGTGAAATGAATTGTGTACAAAGTTGGCATGGCGCTTGCGTACAGCGCACGGCATGCACGCCACCACTGCCGCTCCAACGCCTGACGCCATTGAAATCGTCGCTTTGACCAAACGGTATGCCCAGGGCAAACCGGCGGTCGATGCCATCAACCTGCGCATTGCCAGCGGCAGCTACTGCTGCCTGCTGGGGCCTTCGGGCTGTGGCAAGAGCACCACCTTGCGCATGATTGCCGGGCACGAGTCGGTGACCAGTGGTGACATCCTGCTGGAGAACCGCAACATCACCGACCTGCCCGCCGCCGCGCGTGGCACGGCCATGATGTTCCAGAGCTTTGCGCTGTTTCCGCACCTGTCGGCGCTGGATAACGTGGCCTTCAGCCTCAAGATGAAAGGCGTTGCCAAGGCCGAGCGCCAGGCCAAGGCGCGCGACCTGCTGGAGCGCGTCGCGCTGGGTCATCTGGCAGACCGCAAGCCTGCAGAACTCTCGGGCGGGCAGCAGCAGCGCGTGGCGCTGGCCCGTGCCCTCATCACCCAGCCGCGGGTGCTGCTGCTGGATGAGCCTCTATCCGCTCTCGACCCCTTCCTGCGCATCCAGATGCGTGCCGAGCTGCGCCGTTGGCAAAAAGAGTTGGGCCTGACCTTCATCCATGTGACCCACAGCCAGGAAGAGGCGATGGCCTTGGCCGACACCATGGTGGTCATGAACCACGGCGTGATC
>JBCNOJ010000291.1:0-6692 GCA_039593925.1 Acidovorax sp. | reverse complement strand
AGGCCAGGCCCAGCCCGGTGCCGCCATGCTGGTAGCTGACCCGGTCATTGCCCTGGCGAAACTTCTCGAAGATCGTTTCGTGCAGATGGGCCGGGATGCCGGGCCCGGTGTCCACCACGTGAAAGCGCACGGCGTCAGCCGCAGCATCCACTTCGATGGTCACTGAACCTGTTTCGGTGAATTTCATGGCGTTGGACAGCAGGTTGTTGAGCACCTGTTTGAGCCGCAGACCGTCGCACACTAGGGTGGCAGGCGCATCGGGTGCGATGCGCACGTTCAGCTCCAGATTTTTGTTGGCGGCGGTAACGGCGAAGAAGTCGGCCGTGGAGCGCACGATGTCTTCCACGTTCTGCTCCGAAGGGGTGTGCGGCATGGCGCCCGCTTCGACCTTGGCCAGGTCCAGGATCTCGGTGAGCAAGGCGTTGAGGTGCTCGGCGGCCTTCCGAATCAGGCCTGCCTGTTCCTTGAAGCGGGGCTGGTCCAGGCGCATCTCCATGAGTTCGGCGAACCCGCGGATGCTGGTGAGCGGGGTGCGCAGTTCGTGCGACACCGCTGCCAGAAACTCGCTCTTGGCCTGACTGGCCGAATGGGCCTGCGCTTCGCTCGCACGCAGGGCCGCGTTGGTAGTCTCCAGTTTGCGCAGGCTGCGCACAAAGATGGCCGCCGCGCCGATCAGTGCCAGCGTGAACAAGGCGGTGGTGACGAGCGCCACGTTGCGGCTGCCGCGCCATTCCAGCAGCGCCTCATCGGTGCTGGTCGCCACAAAGACCAGCAGCGGGTAGCTGCCCACGCGGCGGTAGGCGTAGATGCGCTCCACGTTGTCCAGGCTGCTGGTGCGCACGTAGTGGCCCTCTCGGTCCAGGCGCTCGGCGTTGTTGGCGGGTGCCGTGGTCAACGTCGTGCCCATGCCCTGGCTCTCGCCACCCACCACGCGGGCGCGCACGGCGCGGTCATCGCCCAGCAGCGTCACGCTGCCTGTCTTTCCCAACTGCACGCCCCGATACACCTCCTCGAAGTAGCTGGAATTGAGCGACGCCACCACCACGCCGCCCAGGCTGCCATCGGGGGCCACGATGTGGCGGGAGAGCTGCGTCGTCCACCGTCCCGACACCTTGCCCAGCACGGGCCGCCCCACGTACAGGCCTGAGCCCGTCATCTGCAGCAGCATCTCGTGCGAATGCGCAGCCTCGAAGTGCACCTTCACGTGCTCGCGGTCCGACAGGTCGATGGGGCCGGTCTTGTCTCCCAGCGGGTCAAGGTTGCTGCCGATGAATTTGCCGTCCGGCCCCACCAGCGACAGCTGCGTGAGGATCTGGGGTGCCAGACCCGTTTCGTTGGCAAAGCGCTTGAAATCAGCGGTTTCGAACTCAGACGCCTGCACGGCCGCGCGCATGCGCAGCGTGGCCTGGTCCACGGCCGCCAGAACGCGGATGGTCTGCTCCTCCAGGGCACGAGCCAGGTTGCTGTTCTGCCGGGTTTGCGCGTCCATCGCGTTGCGCCAGGTCACATTCAGCACGGACAGCACCAGCGCCCACGCCAGAACGAGGACCAGCATGGTCCCGAGCACCACAATCACGCGAGGTTGCGGGCCGGTGGTCTGCGCGGTCTGGTTGGGTAAACGCTGGGGTGAGAGGGCAGGATCGGTCATCGCGTTCGCGTCGGAGGGGCCGAGCTCAAAGGCTTGCAGGATGGCGCCTCCAGTTTAGCCATCAGGCGCAGCAGATGGTGTGCCGATGACCTGGTTCTGCAGGCTTATTTCGCAACAGCGGTGCCAGTCTGGCTGAAATTTTCAGGCCGCCGGGCGGGCCGCAGCTTGGCGCCGAGCCGGCGCCAGCCAATCACCACGCCCGTCACGCTCATCACGGTGCCACCCAAGCTCAGCACGATGAGCAGGATGTCCCACAGCGGACGGCGCTCCAGCAGCGGCAGCCAGTCCCAGCTGTGCAGCATGGCAAAGAGCCATCGGCTGGTGCGGCGGTGGCTGTCGGTGCGGCCCAGCACGGCGCCAGTGTGGGGGTCGATGTGCACCCAGGTGGCGTTCGGGTCGTCAAACACCACGCGCAGGGCGGGCAGGGGTTTGTCGCCGCCGCCGGTCATGGTGTGAGCGGCGCGGTCGTAGTAGTGCAGGTCGTAGGCGGTCAGTGTTTCGGTGCGAACCACGGCGTGGGGCAGCAGGCGCGCCGCGGCGTCGGCCACGGCGCCTGGCGCCCAGGTGTGCGGGGCTGCGGTGGCGGCGTCCAGCACGGTGGGCGCACCGATGGGGCCCTGGGCCATCACCAGCGTGTGGCCTGCGTTGCGCACCCAGCGCAGCTCGCGCGTGTTGGGCGAAGCCGCCGACAACAACGCCTGCACAGTGGCGGCCTGCGGAGGCAGCTCCAGCGGGCCGCCATTCATGGCCTGCTGGCGCAATGGCGCGGCACCGCTGTCGAAGATCTTCCAGGGGTTCATCGACATGAGGCCGCTGAAGATCCAGGTGAAGGTGACGGCGGCGAACGCCAGCCCGAACACATGGTGCCAGCGCATCATGAAGCCCCGGTACGGTGTACGCGAGCCCGTCTTGTACCGGCCTCGAAAGCGCCAGCGCAACACGCCCACCACCGTGCCCGTCACGGTGAGCACGATGCCCGCGATCGACAGCCAGTTCACGATGTCGGTCCAGTAGTCGTTGAAGATATTGCCCCGGAAGGGGTAGAGCCAGTGGATCCAGGCGCCCGCGTAATTCCAGGCCCGCTCTTGCAGCGGTGCATCGCGCACCACCTCTCCCGTGGTGCCAGACACATAGACCACGGTACCCGCGCTGTCGCCCAGGTGCAGGCGGTGCAGCGGGCGGTGCACATCCAGTGCGCGAGAGTGGGTGAAGGCGTCTTCGTCGATGGTGCCCTGGTGGTCGATGGCGGCATCGGGCTGCTGCGCGAACGCGCGGGCCGATGCGATGGCGTGTGCAGCATCCACACGTTGCAATCGCTCGCCCGTGAGGGCGTCGATGACCGCAGGCGCGGGTGCCCTGCGCGGGCGTGGCGCGGCATCGCCGGTGTGTGCAGCTGGCAGCACCAGATACACCACCCGCCCGCCGCTGGCCACGGCCAGCCGCAGGTCTTGCAGCGGCCCTGAAAGGCCCGCACGCTGCAGGACCTGGGCGGGTTCGAGCAGGCGTTCGGGGCCCGCGATAGCGCCACTCAGGGGCGGCAGGTGGGCCAGCCGTTCTGCCTGCGTGAGCTTGGGGTAGCCCACGTACATCATCACCACGCCCGAGATGAACCACATGGCGAAGAAGGCGCACAGCAGCACGCCCAGCCAGCGGTGGACGAGGTACAGCCAGCGTTTGGCGTGTGTCATGGGCAACAAGCTCCTGCCAGCGGTCGATCAGAACGCGGTGTGCAGCGTCACGTCCAGCGTGCGCGGTGCGCCCAGGTAGACCTGGTCGCGCGTCTCTGCCGCGTAGATGCGGTCGGTGGCGTTGCGCACGCGGCCCGTCAGGGTGGTCGTCTTGTTGATCTTCCACGCCAGGCCCAGGTCGAGCAGCGTGTACGACGGCCAGAACTTGGTGTTGGCGGCATTGCCATAGACCTTGCCCACGTGGCGCACACCCGCGCTGGCCGTGACAGTGGGCGTGATCGCGTAGGACGCCCACAGGTTGGCGACCTGCTGCGGCACCAGCTGCGGCACGTTGCCCGCGCGCGAGACACCGCCCTGCACGAAGTTTTCATACCGCGCGCGGATCAGCGACAGGTTGCCCTGCAGCTGCCACTGCGGTGTAGGTCGGATGCCTGCCGAAAGCTCGATGCCCTTGGACGACTGCTCGCCCACCAGCACCGTGAGTTTGGGGTTGGAAGGATCTTGCGAGGCGATGTTCTTGCGGCGGATCTCAAAGGCAGCCACCGTGGCGCTGCCCTTGCCGTCCCAGAAGTCGAACTTGCTGCCCACCTCGATCTGGCGGCCGGTCGTCAGCTCGCTGTTGTTGCGCACGTCGGCGAACGAGGCCGAGGCCAGCGAGCCCGAGGGTGGGTCGGCCGCATTGGAGGCCTGCGCATACAGGTTGGCACCGGGCGCAATGTCCCACACCACGCCCAGTCTGCCGGTGGTGGGGCTGTAGCTGCGGCTGAAAGTGGCGGGGGCGGTGGCTGTCACGGCGCGGCGGTTCACCAGGTCAAGGTCGATGCGCTCATGCCGCAGTGCAGTGACCAGGTTCACACCGGGCACCACGGCCGTACGGTTCTCCACGTACAGCGCCGTGTTGGTGATCTTGTTGTCTTTGTCGGGGCTCCAGACGGGTGAGATGCCAGGGATGCTGAAGAAGTTCTCGGTGGAGAAGTTGTAGGGGTTGACCGTGCTTACGGTGACCGATGGGCCCAGCGGGAAACGGGTTTGCTTGTTCACGCTCACGTCCAGGCCAAACGCCCAGTCGCTTTTCCTGCCAGCCAGTTGCCCCAGGTACGTGCCTTCAATGCGGTTGCCCAGAAGTTGCTGGTCGTGCCGCTGGAGCAGGGGGGATGTGCGCGTGACAGCGGTGTTGGCTGCGTTGAAGGTGTAGATCTCGACGTTGCGGTAGTCGCGCAGTGCGTCGTACGCATACAAGGTGTTTTTGAACTCCAGCGCGTCGGAGACGCGCCACTGTGCCACCGAGCGCAGCCACTGTACGCGCTGTTCGTACATGCCGTCGGCGCTGTTGTAGTTCTTGAAACGAGTGGCGGGGTCGATGTGCAGCGCGCCCACGGCGGGATTCAGCACCGGCGTGCCCCAGTAGGGGCGATCCACATGCTCCTTTTGGTATTCATAGGCCAGCGTGTGGCTGAAGCCGCCGCTCAGGTCCGACAGCAGCGAGGTGGCGAGCTGGGTGGACTGTGTCTTGGTGCCCTCGGTCCAGCTGCCCGCGTCGCGGTGATTGAGGTCGATGCGAGCGTAGTGGACAGGGCCTGCAGTGCCGTCGGCGCCTGCGATGCGGCGGTTCAAGCCCACAGACACTTCTTTCAGGTCGTACGAGCCCAGGCGCACCTGGCCTTCGGCAAAGTCGCTGCGCTCGGCCGTCTTGGTGATGTAGTTGATGGAGCCGCCCACGCCGCCCGAACCGTACAAAAAACTCGACGCGCCGCCGATGGCTTCCACGCGGTCATAAATCCAGGCATCGACCGCGCGCGTGGCGCTGCCGTATTGCGGGTTGATGCCGTTGTAGAGCTGCGCCACCGAGTTGCTGGTAAAGCCCCGGTAGTGCGCGGACATCGAACCCGGCGCGTTGTGCGCCACCACGCCCGGCACGGCGCGCAGAATTTCCTGCGTGTCCTGTGCGCCGCGTGCGTCGATGGTGGCGCGGTCCACCACGGTGACAGAGGCCGGGTTCTCGCGCGCCGTCAGGCCCAGGCGGCTGCCGGTGTCCACGGGCGTGTCCAGGCTGAGCTTGCCATTGGGCGATGCGGCGGAGTCGACCACATCCACGGCTTGCAATGTGGGCGCCGGGGTAGTCTGAGCGTGGGCTGGCACGGCGGCCAGAGCGCAGGTGGCGAGCACACCCAGGCACAAAGGGGAAAGGGGCAGGCGCGGAAAGGACGCGGTGCTGCGCAAAGCAAAAGAGAAACAGGACATGAAAACGCTCTTGTCTTGAAGCGACAGCGCAGCAGGGCCCGCGTGGAGTGCACGCAAGGCTGCGCCATCTGGAAACCGGCGGGAACAAGGCAGTACCCGACCACCAGGTACCGGGCACTGCCAACAGGCTTCAGATCAAGAGCGCGATGGGGGCCCGCGTGCGGGCAGGGGCGCAGCCGTGGCGGCCGCGATGCGGGCGGCCTCGACGGGCTGCAGCGCATGGGCCAGCGGGTGGGGTGGCAGCACGGCGGCCACCGGTGTGGGGGGCGGGGCGCTGGGGGTGGAGCACAAGGGGCAGTCCATGCCCATCGCGCCCATTTCGACGGTGCCATCGTCGGTCTGCACCAGCAGCTTGATGGTGCCTGCGCCCGAGCAGATCACCTCGAAAGCCTGGGGGTGCACCAGCGGCGACGCAATGGCCACCCCCATCGACGCCACGAACCATGCGAGCACCCACAGGCGCAGCGCAGAAAAGGTTCGTCGGAGGGCGGTCATGGGGCGCGATGATAGCCGCCCCGTGGTGGACCGGCTTCTATGGAAACCAAGGGTTTGTCAAAAATAATAGCTGCTAGCGCTTGATGGATAAGCGCTAGAGCCCGATTTCGCTAGAAAACTGTGGGCCGATGGCGCGCGTGGAGTGCTTCGGGCCCGCAGGGTCAGGCCTGTGTGTATGCCGTCTTCACCGTGGTGTAGAACTCCGCCGCATAGCGCCCCTGCTCGCGCGGGCCGTAGCTGCTGCTCTTGCGGCCGCCGAACGGCACGTGGTAGTCCACGCCCGCTGTGGGCAGGTTCACCATCACCATGCCGGCCTGCGCGTGGCGCTTGAAGTGCGTGGCGTGCTTGAGGCTGGTGGTGGCGATGCCGCTGGCCAGGCCGAAGGGCGTGTCGTTGGCCAGGGCCAGCGCCTCTTCGTAGTTCTTGGCGCGCAACACGCTCACCACGGGGCCGAAGATCTCCTCGCGGTTGATGCGCATGCCGGGCGTGGTCTCGGTGAACAGGGCGGGGCGCAGGTAGAAGCCGGGCGCACCGTCGGCGTTCTTCTCCAGCGCTTCGCCGCCGTAGGTGAGCTTGGCGCCTTCCTGCTGGCCGATGCCGATGTATTCCAGGTCCTGGGC
>JBCNOJ010000290.1:0-6733 GCA_039593925.1 Acidovorax sp. | reverse complement strand
CTTCAAGGATCTGGTGGACTTCATGATCTCCGGTCCTGTGATGATCCAGGCACTGGAAGGCGAAAACGCCATTTTGAAGAACCGCGAACTGATGGGCGCCACGGACCCCAAGAAGGCTGAAGCCGGCACCATCCGCGCCGACTTCGCCGACAGCATCGATGCCAACGCCGTGCACGGCTCGGACGCCGCAGAAACGGCTGCTGTGGAAGTGGCTTTCTTCTTCCCCGGCCTGAACATCTACTCGCGTTGATATGGTGTTGATCCCCATGCCTGTTCCCGCAATCGTGGGATGTCTGCGCCATGGGGACGGTTGCGCCCGGCCCACGGAAAGGCTGGCGCAATGACCACCAATCTGCTGGAGTTCGACCTCGACGGGCTTGCTGCTTTCTGCGAAAAGCTCGGAGAGAAGCGGTTCCGTGCAACCCAGCTGTTCCGCTGGATCCACCAGCGTGGCGCGAGCGATTTCGACGCCATGAGCGATTTGGCAAAAGCCTTGAGGGACAAGCTCAAGGGCTGCGCCAAAATCGAAAGCCTTCCTGTCATCTCAGAGCACGTGTCGTCTGATGGCACGGTCAAGTGGTTGTTTGACGTTGGAGATGGCAACGCTGTAGAAGCGGTGTTCATCCCTGAGGACGACCGCGGTACCCTGTGTGTGTCGTCGCAGGCCGGGTGCGCAGTGGGCTGTCGTTTCTGCTCGACGGGCCACCAGGGTTTCAGCCGGAACCTGACTACCGGTGAAATTGTCGCGCAGTTGTGGTTTGCCGAGCATTCGCTGCGGCAGCGCCTGAAGACCGAAGATCGCGTCATCTCCAACGTCGTCATGATGGGAATGGGCGAACCACTGCAAAACTATTCAGCACTGGTCCCGGCACTGCGGGTGATGCTGGATGACCATGGCTATGGCCTCTCACGCAGGCGGGTGACGGTCTCCACATCCGGTGTGGTTCCGATGATGGACAGGCTCGCTCAAGACTGCCCTGTGGCGTTGGCCGTGTCTTTGCATGCGCCCAACGATCCATTGCGCGATAACCTGGTACCCCTCAATCGCAAGTACCCCATCCAGGAATTGCTGGAGGCCTGCAACCGCTACCTGGCTCATGCACCGCGGGATTTCATCACCTTCGAATACTGCATGCTGGATGGTGTCAACGACACGCCCGAACACGCCCGCCAACTGGTTGAGCTTGTCAAGCCTGCGCGTGGAGCAGGGGTGCGTTGCAAGTTCAATTTGATCCCCTTCAATCCGTTTCCCGCGTCGGGGCTCTTGCGCTCGCCGCAGAATCAAGTCTTGGTATTTGCGAAGATCTTGAGCGATGCGGGCATTGTCACGACAGTGCGCAAGACGCGCGGCGATGATATTGATGCTGCGTGTGGCCAACTGGCCGGTGATGTCAAAGACCGCACGCGGGCGGCAGAGCGCATGGCAAAGCAACGGACAATCGTGCTTAAACCGGTTGTTTGATTCTCGGGATCTTGTAACTCGGCATACACATCAAGGAGGCGCTACATGGTGGGATTGGTTGGACGCTGGCGGCAATGGGGCCGCTGGACACTCGCAGCATGTGGTGTGGCGGCCTGCTTGGGTGCAGTACAGGGCTGTGCGACCAATCCTGACGGCGCATCAGGCCGTGACAGCAATGCGGCAACATTCACGCAGTCGGATGAGCCTGAAGCCCGCCGCCGCGCCCGCATACGGCTGGAGCTTGCCTCCAATTATTTCGAAATGGGCCAGACAGCGGTGGCACTGGATGAGGTCAAGCAGGCGTTAGCGGCAGACCCTACTTATGCCGACGCCTTCAATCTTCGGGGCCTCATCTTCATGCGCATGGCAGATTTCCCTCAGGCGGATGACAGCTTCCGCCGGGCCATGGCCTTGCGTGGCAATGATCCCAACCTGATGCACAACTATGGCTGGCTGCTGTGTCAGCAACAAAAATACGCAGAGGCTGACCAGCAGTTTGCGCGCGCCATTGCCAATCCGGCGTATACCGCCCGTGGCAAGACGCTGATGGCGCGCGGACTGTGCCAGTCCAGCGCCGGCCAGTTCGCGGAGGCTGAGCAGTCCCTGCTCAAGGCTTACGAGGTGGATGCGGGCAACCCGGTGGTGGGTTATCACCTGGCATCGTTGCTGCTGCGCCGCAATGAGTTGACCCGCGCGCAGTTTTATATCCGGCGCCTGAACAACAGCGAACTGGCCAATTCCGAAACGCTCTGGCTGGGTATCAAGGTCGAACGCGCCATTGGCGACACGGTGGCCATGCGCCAGCTGGCAGACCAGTTGCGCAGACGCTACCCAGATTCCAAGGAAATGGGCGCCTACGAGCGCGGGGATTTCAATGAGTGATGGAGTAATGGTGGAGGCTGGGGTGACTGCGGGCAGGCTGTTGAGAGAGGCTCGCCAGGCCTCAGGCATGCACATTGCCGCATTGGCCGTGGCATTGAAGGTTCCCGTCAACAAACTGGAAGCCCTGGAGGCCGACAACTACGCGGCGCTGCCGGATACGGTGTTTGTGCGGGCACTTGCGTCCAGCGTGTGCCGAACCTTGAAGATCGATCCTGCGCCCATCATGGCGCTGTTGCCACAAAGCCAGAGTCCTCGGCTCAACGCTGATTCGGCGGGGCTCAATGCTCCTGTCAAAGGGCGCGCCGTCAAATCATCGTCTTCGTCGTATCCAGGCTCTTCGTCCACCACGGGATCTGCCTCGCGTTCGGTTGCCGTGGTGGTTCTGGCATTGCTGGCAGGGGCTTTGGCGCTGGTTTATTTTCCGCGCAGTTCCAACGAATCAGCAGGTGCCGATTCGCCCGCTTCGGAAACGGCGCGGGTGACCGAGCCCGTTCAAGCGCTGCCTCCGCCGACTGAAGGGGAGCCTTCAACAGCGGCAGGCGCCGGGGGCGAACAAGCTGCCACGCCAGCAACCACGGCTTCACAGGCAACGGCCGCGGCGCAGCCTGCAGCGGCAGCTTCGGCTCCGCCTGCTGTCGCTGCTGCTGCGCCAACGGCCGCCGCCAGCGCAACACCTGAGAGCAGTCCACCGGCAGCTTCCGGGCTCCTGCAATTGCGGGCCCGCAGCGAGTCCTGGGTCCAAGTCAAGGATTCGTCGGGCGCGGTAGTGCTGCAAAGAAATCTGGCGCCCGCCGAATCGGTTTCGGTTTCTGGCTCGGTGCCGCTGGCGGTGGTGATCGGACGTGCCGATGCCACCGAGGTTTTTGTGCGCGGAAAACCGTTCGAGTTGTCGGCGGTAGCTCGCGAAAACGTCGCACGCTTTGAGGTGAAATAGTGGACAACGTACAGCGGGAAATCGGGCCAGTGGCGCTGGCTGCTCCGTTGCCTCGGCGCTCGCGCCAGGCCCGGGTAGTGTGGGGCTCGCGCGTAGTCACGGTGGGCGGAGACGCGCCGGTGCGCGTGCAGTCCATGACCAACACCGACACGGTGGATGCCATTGGCACCGCCATCCAGGTCAAGGAGCTCGCGCAGGCCGGGTCGGAGTTTGTTCGGATCACCGTCAACACCCCAGAAGCCGCAGCAGCCGTTCCCTACATCCGCGAGCAACTGGACCGCATGGGTGAGAGTGTCCCCCTGGTAGGAGATTTCCATTACAACGGACACCGCCTGCTCACAGATTTTCCGGATTGTGCTCAGGCGCTGTCCAAATACCGGATCAACCCCGGCAACGTAGGCAAGGGCAACAAGCGCGATCTGCAGTTTGGGCAAATGATCGACGCGGCCATGCGCTGGAACAAGCCGGTACGCATCGGCGTGAACTGGGGCAGTCTGGACCAGGAGCTTCTGGCCGGTTTGATGGACGTGAACAGCCGCCGCGCCGTGCCCTGGGAAGCGCGGCAAGTCATGTATGAGGCGCTGATAACCTCCGCCATCGACTCGGCCCATCGCGCCCAAGAGATGGGCATGGATGGGGACCAGATCATCCTGTCGTGCAAGGTCAGCGGCGTTCAGGACCTGATCGCCGTTTACCGCGAACTGGCTCGGCGGTGCGACTACGCGCTGCACTTGGGCCTGACGGAAGCCGGCATGGGCACCAAGGGCACCGTGGCGTCGTCCGTTGCGCTTTCGGTGCTGCTGCAGGAAGGCATTGGCGACACCATTCGGGTGTCTTTGACGCCCCAGCCCGGCGAGGCACGCACGCAGGAGGTGGTGGTCGCCTCGGAAATTCTTCAGGCGCTGGGTTTGCGGGTTTTTGTGCCCAGCGTGACGGCGTGCCCTGGATGTGGGCGCACCACCAGCACCACCTTCCAGGAATTGGCCAAGCAGATCGATGACTACCTGCGTGCGCAGATGCCCGTGTGGCGCGTGCGCTATCCCGGCGTGGAAAACATCAAGGTGGCCGTGATGGGGTGCATCGTCAACGGCCCCGGCGAGAGCAAACACGCCGACATTGGCATCAGCCTGCCCGGAACCGGCGAGGCGCCGGCAGCGCCCGTCTTCATTGATGGCGAGAAGGCCATGACGCTGCGGGGCGAAGGCATTGCACAGGAGTTCCAGCAGATCGTCGAAAAGTACATCGCGCAACGCTTTGGAAGCACGGCAGATATTGCCTGATTTGCTATAAATTTAGTAGCTAGTGGCGCTTGCTGGATAAGCGCTAAAGCCCAATTTGATTCAAAATTCTCGTAGAACAAGATGCAGAAGCTGGTTGCCGTCAAAGGCATGAATGACATCCTCCCGCCCGATTCGGCGCGGTGGGAATGGTTGGAAGAAAAAGTGCGCAGCCTGATGGCACGCTATGCGTACCGCAACATCCGAACGCCCATCGTTGAACCCACGCCCCTTTTTGTGCGCGGTTTGGGCGAGGTGACCGACATTGTCGAAAAAGAGATGTATTCGTTTGAGGATCGTCTCAACGGTGAGCACCTCACCCTGCGTCCCGAGGCTACCGCCGGGGTGGTGCGTGCGGTGGCCGAACACTCTTTGCTGTATGAGGGTGGCAAGCGCTTGTACTACATGGGTCCCATGTTCCGCCACGAGCGTCCTCAGCGCGGCCGCTACCGCCAGTTCCACCAGATTGGTGCCGAAGCGCTGGGTTTTCCAGGGGCGGAGGTCGATGCGGAGCTGATTCTTCTGGCCAATGCGCTCTGGCGTGAACTTGGGCTGAAGAACGTGCGCCTGGAGCTCAACAGCCTGGGCCAGCCCGAGGAGCGCAAGGCGCACCGCGCCGCGCTCATCGCTTATCTTGAGCAGCACCACGACGTGCTGGACGAAGAAGCCCGTCGGCGTTTGCACACCAACCCCTTGCGCATTCTCGACACCAAAAACCCCGCCATGCAAGCGGTGGTCGAGGCTGCTCCGCGGCTGATTGATTTTCTGGGCCCCGATTCCCTGGCGCACTTTGCGGCGGTTCAGGCGATCCTCAGTGCCAACGGGGTTGAGTGGCGTGTCAACCCCCGCCTGGTGCGCGGCATGGACTACTACAACCTCACCGTGTTTGAGTTTGTGACGGATCAGCTGGGTTCGCAGGGGACGATCTGTGGCGGCGGGCGGTATGACTACCTCATCGAACAAATTGGCGGCAAGCCCGCGCCGGCTGTGGGTTGGGCTCTGGGCGTTGAGCGGGTGCTCGAGCTTTTGAAAGAGCAGGGGCAGACGGTGCCTGCTCTGGCGCCCGACGTGTATGCCATCGTCCCGTCGGTCACAGCGGTTCCGCTGGCCATGGCCACGGCCGAACGTCTGCGCGCTTTGGGCCTGAGCGTGCAGATGCATGCAGCGGCGTCGGGCGGCACCGGCATGGGCAGCATGAAATCACAGTTCAAGAAAGCCGATGCCAGCGGGGCCGCCCACGCGCTTGTTTTTGGCGACGATGAGCTGGCGCGCGGGATGGTCACCGTCAAATCGCTCCGCGATGGAGAGGGCGTGCAGACCGAGCGTGCCCTTGATGCGGTGGCCGACTGGGCGCCCCTTCTACAATCCAACGGCTAAAACGAATCAATCCCATGGCAAAACACCTCGATCTTGAAGAACAAGAGCAGCTTGACCAACTCAAGCATTTCTGGAACACCTGGGGCACGTTGATCAGTTCTGTGCTGATCGTGGTGGCGGGTTCTCTCGCTGCCTGGAACGGATATCAGTACTGGCAGAACCGACAGGCGGTACAGGCCGCTGCACTGCTGGACGCGGTTGAAGGCGCCGTGCAGTCGCGTGACCAAACGCGCATGGAGCAGGCCTTCTCGGATCTGAAAGCCAAGTATTCCGGCACCACCCAGGCCGCACAGGCCGGCTTAGCCTTGGCTAAGCACCTGGCCGACGCGGGCAACGCGGCGGGCGCGAAAGATGCGCTGGCCTGGGTGGGCGACAAAGCCTCAGATGGGGGGCTGAAAGCGCTGGCCAAGCTCCGCCTGGCGAGTATCTTGATGAATGAAAAAAGCTACGACGAAGCGCTGAAGCTGGTGTCAGGTGGTTTTCCGCCAGAGTTTGAAGCGGTCTATGCCGACCGCAAGGGCGACATTCTGGTGCTGCAAGACAAGCGCCAGGAAGCCGTTGCCGAATACATGCGGGCCTACAAGGCGTTTGAAGAGGGCGTCGAATACCGCCGCCTGGTTGAAATCAAGCTCAATGCCTTGGGCGCTTCCGCGCAAAGCACATCGGTTGCAGCGCCCAATGCCACAGGTGCGACCGGGGGCGTGAAATGATGTCCGCGGGCTCTCCGTCGGAAAAAAAGGTGCCCGGCGTGCTTGGGCGGCGTGCTGCGTTGCTGACGCTGGTTGTGGCACTGGGGGGATG
>JBCNOJ010000029.1:0-20356 GCA_039593925.1 Acidovorax sp. | reverse complement strand
CGAATCGCAGCAGGCGCAGGCGTTGAAAGACGCCGGGTTGGACTACTACAACCACAACCTGGACACCGCCCGCGAGTACTACACCGACGTGGTGAGCACCCGGGCCTATCAGGACCGGTTGGACACGCTGCAGCACGTGCGCAATGCGGGCATCAGCGTGTGCTGCGGCGGCATTGTGGGCATGGGTGAGGCGCCTGTGCACCGCGCAGGCCTGATTGCGCAGTTGGCCAACCTGCAGCCCTACCCGGAATCCGTGCCCATCAACAGCCTGGTGCGCGTGCCTGGCACGCCGCTGGCCGACAGCGAACCCATCGACCCGTTTGATTTTGTGCGCGTGATCGCTGTGGCCCGCATCACGATGCCCAAGGCACGCGTGCGCCTGTCTGCCGGGCGTCAGCAACTGGGCGACGCGGTGCAGGCACTGTGTTTTATGGCCGGGGCCAATTCAATCTTCTACGGCGACAAGCTGCTGGTGACTGGCAACCCGGATGTGCAGGCCGATGTGCAACTGCTGGACAAGCTGGGGTTGAAGGGCCGCCGTACCTTAGCCACTGAGGCTGCGTAAGGACCGTCCGCCCCGGGGCTGATGCGTCCGCCACATGTCTGCACGCGGCAGTTGTACCCCAGCCCACAGTGGCGTGGTTTCCGGCGCCAGGACAGGGCTCGCACCCCATGGCAGCCGAGGTTTCGGTCAGAAGCACGGAGGCTTTTCAGCCTCGCATCCGGTCTTGCACCGGTCTGTCAGCTGGGCTCGCTGCGCAGCGAGAGCTCAATGCGTTCCGCAGGCAGATCGGCGGCAATGCGCTCGGCCTGCGCTTGCAAGGTCGGCACGTCGTCGGCAAAACGCTGCGCAATGGCGCGGAACTCCTCGGACAGTGTCAAAAACGCATCCACCATGTCCGGGTCAAAGTGGCTGCCACGGCCATCGCGGATGATCTCCACCGCCGCCTCGTGGGTGAACGCGGCCTTGTACACACGTTCGGAGATCAATGCGTCGTACACATCCGCCACGGCCATCAGCCGGGCAGACAAGGGAATGGTGTTGCCCATCAGGCCTTCGGGGTAACCAGAGCCGTCCCACTTCTCCTGGTGGCTGTAGGTGATCTCCTTGGCATACCGAAAGAAGGGGTTGTTTTGCATGCCGTCCGCCTCGGCCGCCGTGATGGCGTCGCGACCGAGCGTGGTGTGGGTCTTCATGATCTCGAACTCTTCGGGCGTCAGCTTGCCGGGCTTGAGCAGGATGCGGTCGGGAATGCCCACCTTGCCGATGTCGTGCAGCGGTGCTGACTTGAAGATCGTCTCAATCGTTTCATCGGTGAGGTCGTCCTTGAACCGGGGATGGGACTGCAGCTTGCGGGCAAGGGCCTCCACGTAGTGCTGTGTGCGCCGAATGTGGTTGCCGGTTTCGTTGTCGCGCGTTTCCGCCAAGGAGGCCATGGCGCGGATCGTGGCGTCTTGCAGCTCGGCCATGGCGCGGGTTCGGCTAGCCACCTCTTGCTCCAGCAGACGGTTGTGGTGCGCGAGGTAATCGCGCGCGCGTTTGAGCTGCAGGTGGTTGCGCACGCGCGCCATCACAATGGCCGGGTTGATGGGCTTGGTGATGTAGTCCACCGCTCCCAGCTCAAGACCAATGCTTTCATCGTCCGCTGCGCTCATGGCGGTGAGAAAGATCACGGGAATGTTTTCGGTGTCGGGGTTGAACTGAAGGCGGCGCAGCACTTCGTAGCCGTCCATGTCCGGCATCATGATGTCCAGCAGGATCAGGTCGGGTTTGCTCTCACCTCCCACGATCTGCAGCGCCCGTTCACCGCTCGGGGCCAGTTTGACTTTGTAGTCTGTCCGCAGAAGATCGCTCATCAGCGACAGGTTGTCGGGCGTGTCGTCCACCACCAGCACGGTGCATTTGCCGGCCGGCTCCAAAGGGCTATTCATGAGCGGTTTCCTCCTTGTTGTGTGAACGGGCTGCCTGAGCCTGGCGAAGCAGCGCCAGGGCCTGCACAAAGTCGTATCCGTCCAGCGCGCGCTTCATATCGGCGTGCGCGGTGCCCAATAGCGCCTTCAAAGACGGCGCGGCGTCTTTGAAAAGCTCGATCGCATCCGAGTCGTCGTCGGCCAGCAGGCCCTCCAGGCGCGCCAGCAGCGATTGCGCTTCTGCAATGTCCGGCACACCTTGCGCAGTTGGCAAGCCTGAATCCACTTTCCCTTCGGGTGGCAAGGCCTGCTGCAGTGCCGCTACCAGCGCCTGGCAAGCATCTTGCGCCGAATGCAACAAAGGCGCCAGCACATCGGCTGGCGCATGCTGGGCGAGCGCCTGCTCGGCACCCGCGGCGAGCGTTGCCAATTCCGCCGCGCCAATGGTGCCCGCCGTGCCCTTGAGAGTGTGCATGGCGCGCACGGCATCGTCGTGTCGCCCTTCTGCCAGGGCCGCGCGTGCGTCGGTCACCGCATGTGCCTGGCCGGAAACAAACTTGCGCAGCAAGCCCTCGTAGGCCGCCGGTTTGCCGAGCACGCGCCGCAATCCCGACGTCACATCGAGGCCGTTTATATGCTGCAGGGCCTGCTCCACCTGGTCGCCGCTGACCGCTTTGAGGGACATTCCGCTGCCGTGGGTCCGATCAAGAACGCTTGGAGGGCTCGGAGCGCTTTCAGTGCTGACAGGGCGGGGAGCGATCCAGCGCAGAACGCTTGCGAACAGCGCGTCGGGGTCAATGGGCTTGGCGAGGTGCCCATTCATGCCGGCCTCCAGACAGCGGTCGCGGTCGGTGCTCATTGCGTTGGCGGTCATGGCCAGCACGGGCAACGTAGCCCACGCGGGGTTAAGCCGCAGTTGGCGTGTGGCGCTGAGGCCGTCCATCACCGGCATCTGCATGTCCATCAGCACCAGGTCATACGGCGCCTTTGCCAGCATGTCGAGCGCCATCTGGCCGTTGTCGGCCACATCCACGAGCAAGCCCGCGCCGCTCAAAAGTTCAGCGCCCACCTGCTGGTTGAGGTCGTTGTCATCGACCAGCAACACGCGTGCGCCTTGCACGGCAGACATGTCGTGGGCCGTGCCAGCCCTTCGCCGCAGTGGGGCGGCGTCGGGTGCGGCACTGCCCAGTGCGCGTATGGCCGCGTCGAAAAGCAGCGATGCATTTACCGGCTTGGTCAGCATCAGCGCGATGCCCGCCGGCTCAAGTTCTTTATGGACGTCTTCGCGGCCATGGGCCGTGACCAGAATCGAGCGCGGAGGGTGGGGCAAAAGAGCGAATTGCCGGTGGGTCTCCAACCCGTCCATGTCCGGCATTTTCCAGTCCAGAAAAGCGATCTCGAACGGATGACCGGCGGCATCGGCTTTGCGGGCGAGCGTTATCGCTTCCTCTCCAGAGCCAGCGGCAACCACTTCAAAGCTCATGCTTTTCAGCAAGCCGAGCATGATCTGGCGTGCCTGTTCGCTGTCGTCCACCACAAGCACATGGCGGCCGCGCAGGTCGGGCTCGGGCAGAAGAGGGCGCTGCGTGGGGGCGCCCAGGCCCAGCCTGGCGGTGAACCAGAACACGCTGCCTTGGCCGACCGCGCTGTGCACGCCCACCTCGCCGCCCATCAATCCCGCCAGTTTCTTGGAAATGGCAAGGCCGAGCCCGGAGCCGCCATATTTGCGTGTGGTGGAGGTGTCGGCCTGTTCGAACGAGCGGAACAGCCGCGACTGCTGTTCCGGGCTCAACCCGATGCCGGTGTCTTGCACCTCAAAGCGCAGCACGATGCCGGTGGCATCTCTACCCGCCTGGTGTACGCGGATCACGATCTCGCCTTCGTCGGTGAACTTGACCGCGTTGTTAGCGTAGTTGACGAGGATCTGCCCCAGCCGCAGGGGGTCACCCCGCAGATCATCGGGCAGCGCAGGGTCCACATCGAACATCAGTTCCAGCCCCTTGGCGCTGCATTTTTGGCCAATGAGGTTGGCCACGTTGTCGAGCACGCTACGCAATTCGAAGTCAACCACCTCCACATCCAATTTGCCCGCCTCGATCTTGCTGAAGTCCAGGATGTCATTGATCAACCCCAGCAGGTGCTGGCCAGAGCGCTGGATTTTTTCGACGTAGTCGCGTTGGCGCGGCGTGAGGTCGGTGCCCAACGCCAGGTGGCTCATGCCGATCACCGCGTTCATCGGGGTGCGGATTTCGTGGCTCATGTTGGCCAGAAAGTCGGACTTCATCTGTGATGCGTCCTCTGCGCGGGATCGGGCAATCTCCAGCTCTTCTTCGTGCTCGCGCAGGGATGCGTTGACTTTTTGCAGTTCCACAGTCCGCTCAGCCACGCGCGCTTCCAGCACTTCCTCGTTGCGCTTGAGGGCTTCTACCAGCTCGTTCTGCGCCGCAATGGCCTGGGCCGAGGCTTTTTCGCGCTGCAAGAACTGCCGCGCCATGGCAAAGGCGAGCAAAAACGTGAGCAGCGCCTGGAATACGGTGAGCGCGGTGGTCAGCAAGGTCTGGTTTTTGACCTCGGCATTGCGCGAGTCGCCCAGCAGGGCCGACAAACGTGATGCGCTGAGGGACAGCGCCTGCACCGTCTCCCGCAGGCCATCGAGCTCGGTACGCAGGCGCCGCATGTTGGTCTGGCTGGAAGTGGCATCCACACTGGCGCCAAAGTAGCTGTCGCCCGCTGCCACAAACCGCTGCAGGGCGGCCAGCGCAGTGCTGTAAATGGGCTCGTCCTGCATCAGCGTGCGCGAGGTGCCGCTTTCCAGCGCGCTGAAACGGCTCAGAAACAGGTCGTACCGAAGCTCCAGCCGGTCGATAGTGATGGTGGTGGGGTCCAGCTCGAACTGGTGCAGCGCGTGGTCGAGCTTTTCGTATTCCACATTGAGCTGCAAGAACGACCACAGCGCATTCACATCACCGCGCCGCATGACGGCTTCAACACTGCGGTACTGGCTGTATTGCACCGCCGCTATGGCCACATAAGCCAGCACCAGCCCCGCAATGATGAGCCGCAGGATGTGTTGGCTGCGCAGCATACGGGTGGGCCGGGGCGTGGAGGGCGACTACCGGATGTGTAGTGCGTTGAGCTGCCAGGCCGCCCGGTTGTAGTACAGCTCGCTGCGCAACTCGGCCTTGGTATCAAACGGGTACACGATGAACAGCGGGCCTTTTTCGCGAATGGGCATGGGCCGGTTGTTCATCAGGCGGGCCACGATCACGTCGTGCCTGGTGGCGTCGTTTGCCGGGATCTCGGTCTTGTAGTCATTGAGGGCCACTGCCGTGATCTTGGTGCCCTTGGCACCCACCGCTGCCAGCACATCGCGGAGCAGGGGGCCTGTGAAAGTGACGGCGCTGGGGTACCAGGGGGTTTGGGTGGAGAAGCTGTGCTGCGGTAGCTTCTCCAGCATCTTCATGTCGAACTGCGCCTGCGCGCCCCGGTTGGTCTGCGTGATGGCGCCGTCGATGGTGAGGATGACAGGGCCCGTGGCTGGCTCCAGCGCCTGCACATTGCTCACCGAAAACGCTGCCGCGCCGATGACCCATGCCGCCCATGCGTGGGACCACACCCGTTTCAACCCATAACGTCGATGAGATTGCATGACCACCCCCTGCTGTTTTGGTGACAGTCTCGCGGAAAGATGCCCAAAATGTAAACCGATTTATCGCCGCGCGTTTGAGGGCGGGCCCGCCAGGGCGTAGAGCGTGCGACGACAGCGGACGGATGGCAGGTCAGATACTTCAGGCTGCGGCTGCGGCTGCGGCTGCGGCGCTGGCGGCGCCCATGGTGTCCCAGGCCTTCAGGGCCTCGGCCGTGTACATGAGTGCCGGGCCACCGCCCATGTAAACGCACACGGCCAACATCTCTTCCAGCTCTGCGCGGGTGGCACCGAGCTTTTGCAGTGCCTTGACATGAAAACCGATGCACCCGGAGCAGCGCTGGGTGACGCCGATGGCCAGGGCAATCAGCTCCTTGTGCTTGCTGGTCAACGCACCTTCCGCCATCGAGGCCTGCGCAAGCTGCGCAAAGCCCCGCATGGCGTCAGGCTGGGCCTTTCGGAAGGTAGCCAGGCTTTCGTTGACGCCCTGGATCAGGCTCGTGTGGTCGAACGTACTCATGGAATGGATCCTTGCTGAGGCCTTGATGGCACCGGACTCTGCGCGTGCCGGCGCCTGTCGGTGGTTTATTTCTTCATGGGACAGGTGTTGATGCCAAGCAGCGTGTAAGCCGGGCAGAAGCGAAACAGGCCGGTGGCCAGTGGCACCACGCCCAGCCATCCCCACCAGCCCACCGTGCCGGTGGCGGCCAGTGCGATCAGGACCAGGCCTGCCAGGACGCGCAGCACGCGGTCCACGGTTCCTACGTTGATGTTCATGATGATTTCCTTGCTCTGAGGTTATGGCCCGGGATGGGCCCTGCTTGCACAAGCGCAGCGAACGCGGAATGCGCTCGCTGCCCGGTCAGTCGAAAGAGGGGGACGCAGGCGCCGCGACAGGCTTGCCTGCAGCCACCCAGGCGTCAAAGCCGCCGGCGATGGACTGCACCTGCAGATAGCCCATGTCGTGCATGGCGCGCGCGGCCAGTGCGGCACGGCCGCTGGTCTTGCAGTACAGCACCACCTTGAGGTCGCGTGCGCTGAGTTCGGGTGTACTGCTGAGGCGGAATTCCAGCACCCCGCGCGAGGCGTGAATCGCGCCCGGGATATGTCCTGCCTGGTATTCGTCGGCCTCTCGCACATCGATCAGCACGTCGGCGGTGCGGATGGCTTCGTCAGCCTGGTCCACTGGGACCTCTTGCACCAGGGCCTTGGCGGCGGTGACGAGATCGTGGGCTGTTTTCATGTCGGCGTTCCTGCAGTGGGTGGGGTGGTACAGATGCGGCAGCGTGTCACAGCGCGTTGACGGGAATCTTGAGATAGGTCACGCCATTGGCTTCCGGCGGTGGCATTTCCCCTGCGCGGATGTTGACCTGCACCGAAGGCAGGATCAGCACGGGCATTTCCAGCGTCGCGTCGCGCTGGGTGCGCAGCGCCACAAAGGCTTCCTCGCTTATCCCGTCGTGCACATGAATGTTCTTGGCCCGCTGGTCGGCAACAGTGGTTTGCCAAGCCACGGCGCGCCCTGCAGGTGGGTAGTCGTGGCACATGAACAGGCGGGTTTCGTCTGGCAGGCTGAGCAATTTGCGCACCGATTGGTACAACGTGTGGGCATTGCCGCCGGGGAAGTCGCAGCGCGCGGTGCCGACGTCGGGCATGAACAGGGTGTCGCCCACAAACACGGCGTCACCGACCTGGTAGGCCATGCAGGCGGGGGTATGGCCGGGCACTGCCAGCGCCTGGGCCTCCAGCTGGCCGATGTGGAAAACCTCGTTGTCGTGCAGCAGCTGGTCGAACTGGCTGCCGTCCGGACGGAACTCGGGCTCCAGATGAAAGACTTTCTTGAACACGTCCTGCACCTGCGTGATGGACGCGCCGATGGCGATCTTTCCGCCCAGCTTGTCGCGAAGGTAGTGCGCGGCCGACAGATGGTCTGCATGGGCATGGGTTTCCAGAATCCATTGCACCGTCAACCCCTGACCTTGCACAAACGCCACGATGTTGTCGGCAGACCGTGTGCGGGTGCGGCCCGACTTCGGGTCGTAGTCCAGCACCGAATCCACCACCGCGCAGTGGCCGCCAGGCTGATCGAACACCACATAGCTCACCGTCCAGGTGGCGTCATCAAAGAAGGCTTCTATCTGGGGTTTCATCGAAGGGCTCCGTATTTAATTTCGATGTAGATAGTTTATTGACAGATAGATTGTTAGTCAATAGAATATCAACATTGAATTTGAAAAGGAGTGCGCCACCATGCACGCAGAAGCACAAATGGACCTGGAAGCCTTGCGCAGGTCCGCTGACAGCGCTTGCCGCTTGATGAAGGTCTTGTCCAACCCCGACCGCCTGCTGCTGCTGTGCCAGCTGACGCAGGGCGAAAAGCGGGTGGGCGAACTTGAGGAGTTGGTCGGCATCTCCCAGCCCACCTTGTCACAGCAGCTGGGCGTATTGCGCGAGGAGGGCCTCGTCAACACCCGCCGCGAAGGCAAAAACATCTATTACGAGATCGCCAGCCCCCAGGCCCTGGCGGTGATGAACGTGCTGTTTGAACAATTTTGCGGCCCTGCCCAGGAGAGCAAACCATGCTGATCGATTGGACCCATTTCACCCCTTGGGCTGCCCTGGCTGGGGGCGTTTTGCTGGGCCTTGCCTCAGCGCTTTTTGTGCTTCTCAACGGGCGCATCCTGGGCATCAGCGGCATCGTGGGAGGCCTGCTGCGCCCCCGCGCGGGTGACATGGGCTGGCGCCTGGCTTTTGTGCTGGGCATGTTGCTGGCGCCTGGCCTTTACTGGCTGGTGGTCGGCCCCACGCAGCCGCGCATTGATGCGAACTTGGGCATGGTGGTGATCGCCGGCCTGCTGGTGGGTGTCGGCACCCGTTACGGATCGGGCTGCACCAGCGGCCACGGCGTGTGCGGACTCTCGCGCATGTCGCCCCGGTCCCTGGTGGCGACCCTGGCCTTTATGGGGGCAGGGTTCGTCACCGTCTTCCTCATCCGGCACGCGCTGGCCTGAACGCATCCCCATTTATCGGAGCATTGATCGCTATGAAAAATCGTATTTCGGAGCTTGTGGTGGGCCTGATCTTCGGACTGGGTCTGATCGTCTCGGGCATGACCGACCCGGGCAAGGTGCTGGGCTTTCTGGACCTGGCTGGCTTGTGGGACCCATCGCTGGCGTTCGTGATGGGAGGAGCCATCGCGGTGGGCGTATTTGCGTTCGCCGTGGCCAAAAAGCGCACTACCAGTTTCCTGGGTGGCGCCATGCATCTGCCAACGTCGCGCGACATTGATCGCCGCCTCGTGGTCGGAAGCCTCATCTTTGGCGCGGGCTGGGGTATTGCCGGGTTTTGCCCGGGGCCAGCCATTGTTTCGGCAGGTGCAGGCCAGCCTAAAGCCATCGTGTTTGTGATCGCCATGGTGGCAGGCATGTGGCTGTTTGAACTGGCCGAACGCATGTCCAACGGTACGCCAACCACACAGATCGGAGGCCGCTGATATGCCGCTGCAAATCATTGCCCTGACCCCCGACTTTGCTGTGTCGCCGCAGCTGGCCACTACGGACTTTGCTGCCTTGGCCCAGCAGGGCTTCAAGACCATCATCAACAACCGGCCCGACGGGGAGGGCGGTGGCGCACAGCCCACCAGCCCTGAAATGGAGCGCGCTGCCACAGTGGCGGGACTGCACTACTTGTATCTGCCTGTGGTCAGCGGCTCTATCACGCCGGAACAGGTGCAGGCCATGCACAAGGTCCTGATCGCTGCCCCCAAACCCATGTTGGCGTTTTGCCGTTCGGGCGCCAGGTCTGCCCAATTGTTTGGGCTGTCGCAGAACTTGGACGCTGAAGCGTCCTGATCACACAGGAACCCTCATGAACTTCATCCCCGGCTGGGTTCGCAACTACCAGAAGTCCTGGCTCTCGGGCGACATGGTCGCCGGCGTGATCGTGACGGTGATGCTGATCCCGCAGAGCCTGGCCTACGCGCTGCTGGCGGGCTTGCCACCCGAGGTAGGCTTGTACGCCAGCATCCTGCCGATCATTGCTTATGCCGCGTTGGGGTCCAGCATGACGCTGGCCGTGGGCCCGGTGGCAGTCGCTTCGCTCATGACGGCGAGCGCCCTGCAGCCCCTGGCCGCCGCTGGCTCGCCCGACTACGTGGCGCTGGCCATGCTGCTGTCGCTGCTCTCCGGGGGCATGTTGCTGCTGTTTGGGCTGTTGCGGCTGGGTTTTCTGGCCCATTTCCTGAGCCATCCAGTGATCAGCGGTTTTATCTCTGGCTCGGCCGTGCTCATTGCTGTGGGGCAGGTCAAGCACCTGCTGGGCGTGAAGGCGGGCGGCACCGATGTCTTTGACACCGTGGTGCAACTGGCCCACGCAGCGCCCGCGACCAACCTGGTCACGCTGGGCATTGGTGCGGGCAGCTTGTTGTTTCTGGTGCTGGCGCGCAAGTCGTTGTCACCATGGCTGGTCCGCCTGGGTGCCAGCCCCCGCCTGGCGAATATCGCATCCAAGCTGGCGCCCATGTTGGCCGTGATGGTGTCCACCGCCTTGGTTGCTGCGATGCGCTGGGATCAGACAGCGGGCGTCAGCATCGTTGGGTCGGTGCCCCAGGGGCTGCCGCAGCTCGGGCTACCGGCCGTTTCGATGGCGTCCGTAGGTTCTCTGTGGCTGCCTGCACTGCTGATCTCGCTGGTGGGCTTTGTGGAAAGCGTGTCGGTGGCGCAATCACTGGCGCTCAAGCGTCAGCAGCGCATTCAGCCCAACCGGGAACTACTGGGTCTGGGGGCGGCCAACGTTGCTAGCGCCCTGTCAGGTGGCTTCCCCGTCACTGGCGGCTTTGCGCGCTCGGTCGTCAATTTTGCGGCCGGGGCCAATACGCCCTTGGCAGGTGTCATTTCTGCCGTGCTGATGGGTGTGGTGATTGCCGCGCTGACCGGGCTGTTCCACTATCTGCCCCATGCAGTTTTGGCAGCCACCATCATCGTGGCAGTCGTGTCGTTGATCGACGTGGAGACGCTGCGCGAGGCTTGGCACTACGACAAGGCCGACGCCATGGCCTTGCTTGCCACTGCAGGGGGCGTGGTCGCTTTTGGGGTGGAAGTGGGCATCCTGATGGGGGTGGCGTTGTCGCTGGGCACATTGGTGTGGCGCAGCAGTCATCCACACATAGCGGTCGTGGGGCGCGTGCCAGGCACGGAGCACTTTCGCAACGTGATCCGTCACACGGTGAATACAGAGCCTGGGCTGATTGCGGTGCGTGTGGATGAAAGCCTGTATTTCGCCAATTCGGACGCGTTGCTGGACCGCGTGGAGGAACTGGTGGCCACCCAACCGGATACACGCCACGTGCTTCTGGTGTGCTCAGCCATCAACCAGATCGACACAACTGCCTTGGGGGTACTGACCGACCTGGAGCGCAGCCTGGCCCAGCGAGGGGCGGCACTGTTGCTGTCTGAGGTGAAAGGCCCAGTACTCGACCGTTTGCAGGGTACAGAACTTGGTCGGCGGCTGGAAGGACGAATCTTTTTGAGCACCCATGCTGCGTTTGAATACGCTAGGCAGGCTGGCAGCATGGAGCGGCGATATGGTGATCCGGCGGCGGCTATCTAAATATGGACGGACGGGGCGTTGAACTAATATCGTACTGATACGCAGAAGTGCCTTGACGATGTACGTTGTTGATTTTACATAATATACATCGTATCTACTTTGGATGGGTCTCACGAATGTAGTTCACAGCTTGATCTGGACTCTACAGCCTCTCCCATCGGCCCATGCCGCTACCATCACCGCCCATGACACTTCCCACCCAAGCTCCTTCCACATCCCACATCCACTTTGGTCTTCGTGATCGCGTCTGCATCGTCACCGGTGGCGCCCAAGGCATTGGCGAGGCCTGCGTCCGCCGTTTTGCGGCCGAAGGTGCCAAGCCGGTGATCGTGGATGTGGACGATGCGCGCGGCCAGGCGCTGGCGCAGGAACTGGGCGCGCTGTATGTTCGCTGCGATGTGGGCGATAAATCGCAGGTAGATGCGCTGGTTGTCCAGACCCTGGCGGCCTATGGGCGCATCGACGTGTTGGTGAACAACGCCGGCATCTTCCGCGCTGCAGATTTTCTGGAAGTGACCGAGGCCGACTTTGACGCGGTGCTCCGGGTCAACCTCAAGGGTTCGTTCCTGGTCGGTCAGGCAGTGGCGCGGGCCATGGTCGCTTCGGGCGGCGGGTCTATCGTCAATATGAGTTCGGTCAATGGTGTGCTGACCATTCCCAACATCTCCAGCTACAACGTGAGCAAAGGCGGCGTGAACCAACTCACGCGCGTGATGGCGCTGGCGCTGGCCGACAAGAACATTCGCGTGAACGCGGTGGCACCCGGCACCATCGCCACCGAGCTGGCCGCCAAGGCCGTGCTGACCAGCGATGAGGCCAAGAACAAGATCATGAGCCGCACGCCCATGAAGCGGCTGGGCGAGCCGTCGGAAATTGCCGATGTGGTGGCGTGGCTGGCTAGCGATGCGGCCAGCTATGTGACCGGCGAAATCGTCACTGTGGACGGTGGGCGCATGACACTGAACTACACGGTGCCGGTGTAAGCACCTGAAAAACTACCAATTTGATAGCTACTAGCGCTTTTGCAGTAAGCGCTAGAGCCGATTTTGGTCATGCTTTTACTGTCGGCATGCGCTGCAGCAGGGCCGACGTGCTGCGCGGCCACCCTACCCGGCCGAACCAGGCACCGCCCGCAATGGCCCAGGCATTGACGGCGCCATAGAGCACCAACGCAATGCCTTGAGCGGCAAACACGGCCGCCAACCCGCCGCCCGAGCGCAGCGCCACCCAGCCGCCAGCCACCGCAACCACAAGCCGAACCAGGTTGCCAATCACGGGCCACAGCAAGCGCCCGGCCCCTTGCGACGCAAAGTACAGCACCAGGCCCAGCCCGAAGAAACCATACGCTGGCCCGACTGTCCGCAGGTAGGTCGCGCCAGCTTCCAACATGGCCGGGTCGCTGTTGAACAACGACAGCCATGCGTAGGGGAAGAGGGCCGCCCACATGCCAATTGCCTCGGCCATCGCAAATGCCATGGCGGCACCAATCCACGTAGCGCGCAGGGCGCGTTCACGCTGACCTGCGCCAATGCAGGTGCCCACCATGGCCAGCAAGGGGGCGCCGAGGCCAAAGACCAATGGCACCAGCAGATATTCCAAGCGCGATGCGGTGCCATAGCCCGCAATCGCCGCCGTGCCAAACCCGCCCACCAGCGCGGTGGTGACACCGATGGCCAAGTTGGTGGCGACGGTGGACACCGTGCCCACCAGCCCCACGCGCAGGATGTCCCAAAACAACGCCCAACGGAATCGCACAAGCGCCAGCGATGGCCGCAACAGGCTGCGTGGCGACCACAAATACATGGCCAGCACGACAGTGCCCAGCAGGTAGTACGCAATCAACGCAATCGCCCCGCCGGCAATGCCGAGACCGGGGATCGGGCCCCAGCCAAAAATCAACAGCGGCGACAGCGGCACCAGAACCACTGCGCCCAACACCGTCACATAGGCAGGCACCGCCATGTTGCCGGTGCCGCGGATCACCGCTGACAACGTGTTGAACAGCCACACCAGAAACGCGCCCGCGAACACCCAGTTGGAATAGATCAGCGCCGCGTCCAGTGCCCCGTCCGCGCCGCCCATGCGGGTGTAGAGCCAGCGCCCTCCCCCGATCAGCGCGACGGTGAAGACCAGCGAGAACACTGCGGCAATGACCATTGCATGCAACACCAGCGCGTCGGCATCGTCCCGCCGCCTTGCCCCGAGGGCCCGGGCTATGGCCGATGCAATGCCGCCCCCCATGGCCCCGGCAGATGTCATTTGCATCAGCATGACCACTGGGAATACCAGCGCCATGCCTGCCAAGGCGTCGGTGCCTAGCTGGCCGACAAAGTAGGTTTCGATGAGCCCGACGCCCGCCTGCGCCAGCATCACGAGCACGTTGGGCAGTGCCAGGCGCAGCAAGGTGGGCGCAATCGGCGCCTCCAGCAGCATGCGGGTGCGCGGGTTCAATGCCTCGGTCACATCAGGCCCCTGCCCCACCGGCTGCAGGCCGGCGTGGCACCACGATGCGCACGGTGGACAGTTGCAGTACATCGCCATGCTGGTTGCGGGTTTCGCTGCGCACGGTGACCATGCCCCGGTCGGGCTTGGATTTGGAAGGCTGGATGTGCACCACCTCGCTCACCACATGCAACACATCAGTGGCCCGCGTGGGCCGGGGCCAACTCAACTCGCCGCCGGCGCCAATGATGCCGCCCGCCACCGGCAGGCCGCTGGTGACTTGCAGCCGCATGGTCACGGCCGCAGTGTGCCAGCCACTGGCAGCCAGGCCGCCGAAAAGCGTGGCCTGGGCAGCCGCGTCGTCCAGGTGAAAAGGCTGCGGGTCAAACTGCGCAGCAAAGGCCTTGATCTGCGCTTCATCCATGGCGTGCTCACCACTTTTGAAGTGGTCTCCCACGGCCAAATCGTCCAGATACAAGGGAGCGGATGCATTCTTTTCTGTCATGGCAGGTCGGCTTTCAGAGTCGGTTGGGATTGGGATCAGGCCGCGGCAGCAGGCCGTGCCAAAGGTGCTTCGCGGATGGGCAGATGCACCAGTGCTGCGCCCAAGGCCAGCACGATGTCGATGTACCAGACCCAGTCATAGCTGCCCGTGGCCTGGAACACGCTGCCACCGAGGTACGCCCCCAGAAACCCGCCCACCTGGTGCGACAGCATCACGATGCCGAACAGCATGGCCATGTTCGCGGTGCCGAACATTTTGGCGACCAGCCCGGCTGTGGGTGGCACGGTGGAGAGAAAAGTCACGCCCATCACTGCCGCAAACACCAGCACCACCGCGGGTGTTTTGGGTGCAAACAGAAAGATCAACACCGCCACGCCGCGCGTTGCGTACAGCAGTGACAGCAGCGACTTCATGCGCCAGCGCCCTACGGCCCAGCCCATGGCCAGGCTGCCGACAATGTTGAACAGCCCGATCACCGCCAGTGACCAGCCGCCGATCTCCGGCGAAAGCCCGCACGCCGCAATCACGCCCGGCAAATGCGTGGCGAGAAACGCCACATGAAAACCGCACACCAAAAACCCAGTAGCTAGATAGCGGTAGCTGGGCGTGGCCAGCGCTTGTGCAATGGCCTGGCGCGCTGTCAGCGCCTTCTGGCCGCTGGCCGCGGCAGCCTGGGCTGCAAGCGTTTGCGAATTGCCTTTCAGCGCCCACGCCGCCGGCAGCGCCAACAGCACCAGCACGCCCAACCACTGCATGGCGCTGGCCCAGCCCACGGCTGCGATCAGGCTGATAGCGATGGGCGCCATCAAGAACTGGCCGAACGATCCGCCCGCGTTCACGATGCCGCTGGCCAGCCCGCGCTTGTGCGCAGGAACCAGGCGTGCGGTGGCCGCCATCAGCACCGACGGTCCCGCCATGCCAGCGCCGCCTGCCGCCAGTACGCCAATGGCAAAAATCAGACCGGCGGTGGAGGTCATGTACGGTGTGATGAAGGTGCCCAACGCCACCAGCACCACGCCCAGCAAAATGACCCGCCCGGTTCCAATACGGTCGGCCACAGCGCCTGCAAATGGCTGCGTCAGGCCCCACCAAAGCTGGCCGAAAGCGAATGCCAAGCTGATGCTGCCCACCCCAAGGCCGGTGGACGTGTTGAGCGCCGACAGAAACAGGCCCATGGTCTGGCGCGTCCCCATCGTCAAAGCAAATGCGCCTGCAGCAGCCAGCAGCACCAGCCACAGGGCCAGAGGGGCGACACGGTTTTGCGCGGCCGCGTTGGTGGTGGCCGTGCTGGGGGTAGAGGCTTCATTCTTCATGGCTGCCCTCCTGCGATGGCAGCGCGGCCAGCAGGGCCAACGAATCGTCCACCAAGGTGTGCAACGCCGCCACGCGCTCCACGCCCAGCGCGTCGTTCAGCGCCAATTGGGCGGCCTTCCAATGCTGCTGGGCTTGGGCGCGTTGTTCCCGGCCAGCGTCGGTGATGTGCACCAGGCGGCTGCGTGCGTCAGCGCCTGCCTCCAGCGTGACCCAACCCGCATCGATCAAAGGCCGCAGGTTGCGCGTCAGGGTGGAGGCGTCCATCTTCATGGCCTGCGCCAGGTCACCAGGGCGGATCGGGCCCAGCCGGAGCACATGCGACAGCAGCGAATACTGCGTGGTTTTCATTCCGCACAGCGCCATTTCCGCGTCGTAGTGGCTGGCTACGCGGCGCATCAGCTGGCGCAGCTTGAAGTTGGTGCAGCCCTGTGGCAGGGCCAGACCGGGTGGCAGTGTTTCGGCTTGCATGCAAATTATTGTATCTGCAATAATTGCATATGCAACATGATTCGCGCCGCCTGCCGTAGTTACTTGTTCTGCACCTGGCATCCATCAACAGTTCTCCCTATGTCAATCAACCCTATCCCGCCCATGACCCAACACAACCACCTTGAACAATGGCTCGCGCAAGAGCGTGAAATCCTCACGCGGCTTGATGCCGGGCCGGGCCCTGGTGTAGCCCAGCGTGAGCAAATTGCGCACCTCAATGGCCTGGAGCAAATGCAGGCCATGTTGCGCGCTGAACTGCCTTACGCGGCCATTGCCAAAACCCTGAACTTCCTCATCGTGGAAGTGGGCGAAGGCAAGGCTGTGTTCCAGGGCACGCCCTTGCCCGAACACCTCAACCCCATGGGCACCGTGCACGGCGGCTGGTTTGCCACCCTGCTCGATTCGGCATTGGGCTGCGCCGTGCATACCTGCATGGCGCCGGGGCGCGGCTACACCACGGCCGAGCTGGGCATCAATTTGGTCAAGGCCATCACTCCCAAAGTGCAGCGCGTGCGCGCAGAGGGCCGCGTGATCCACTGCGGGCGCCAGCTGGCGACCGCCGAAGCCCGCCTGGTGGGGCCGGACGGTACGTTGTATGCCCACGCCACCACCACCTGCCTGGTTTTCGACTTGCCTGCACAATCCAAGGGATGAAATTCCTCCACACGATGCTGCGCGTTGGCAACCTTCAACGCTCGATTGATTTCTATACCAACGTTCTGGGCATGCAGTTGCTGCGCCAGTCCGAGAACCCCGAGTACAAGTACTCGCTGGCCTTTTTAGGCTTTGAGGGTGGTAACCCAGGCCAGGCCGAGATCGAGCTGACCTACAACTGGGGTGTGGAAAGCTATGAGATGGGCACGGCCTATGGCCACATCGCCCTGGGTGTGCCCGACGCGTATGCCGCCTGCGAAAAGATCAAGGCCGCTGGCGGCAATGTGACGCGCGAGGCGGGGCCGGTGAAGGGTGGCACCACGGTGATCGCGTTTGTGACGGATCCGGATGGCTACAAGATTGAACTCATTCAGCGCGTCGACGGCGCAGGCGGTCAGGGCCTTCGCTGAGGGTAACTACCAAAAGGATAGCTGCCAGCGCTTGCCAGATAAGCGCTGAAGGCCATTTTGACCACAAAAAAAACCCGGCATGGCCGGGTTTTTTTATCGCCGTGCTGCGCTGTGGCATCGCGCGCTGCGCAGGGAACTTACATCGCGCCCAGCGTCACTTCCACACGACGGGCTTCTGCATCGCTGCCCGTGGCTGTTGTCTGCTCGGGCTTCTTGAGATCGATCTTGTCTTCAGCCACACCCAGGGCCATGAGCGCGTCACGCACGGCCAGCGCACGTTGCTTGGCGAGCTCCGCATTCAGGGCAGCGTCGCCCGTAGCGTCGTGGTAGCCAGACACGACGGCCTTCTTGCCATCGGCCACGCCCTTGACCACGTCGGCCAGTGCATCGTTGGCACCGGCAGCCAGGTCGGCCTTGGCGGTGGCAAAGTAGAACTTGACCACGCCACCCTCCACACGCACCACGGCCTCTTCAACCACCACGACAACAGGCGCAGCCGCGTCAGCGACGGGCATTGAAGCCGCGTTGCCGGGCAAAGCCGGTGTACCGCCGCCCAGTTGCTTCACCACCACGGTGCCCACCACCACAGAAAGAATCAGCGCAATCAGCGCAAACAAAAATCCAAGGGCAAAACGTTGCTGGCTATCGTCGTCGGAGCTGGACATGGAAAGGTTCCTGTGGTGATGATTGACAAAAAAGATGCGGTGTCTGCAGCGTGCCGCCGCAGCAAAGCCTTCAATTGTAAAGTGCCCCCATGACGAATCTTCCCGCGCCACTGCGCGACCCGGCCCCCATGTTGGAGCGCGCCCTTGCCGAATGGGGCGGCCACGAGGACCTGTGGGTGTTTGGCTATGGCTCGCTCATCTGGCGGCCCGATTTTGAGTACACGGAGCGCCGTCCGGCCAAGGTGCATGGTTGGCACCGGGCGCTCAAGATGTGGAGCCGCATCAACCGCGGCACGCCCGAATGCCCTGGCCTGGTGTTCGGCATGCTATCGGGCGGCAGCTGCCGCGGCATGGTTTTTCGCGTGCCGCGTGCTCATGCGCGGCAGGTGATGATCAACCTTTGGCAGCGCGAGATGGTGACCGCCGTCTACGACCCGCGCTGGCTGACCTGCCATACGCCGCAAGGCGCGGTCAGTGCGCTGGCCTTTACCTTGTCCCGCAAAAGTCCCAACCACACGGGGGTACTGCCCGACCACGAATACAGCCGCATCTTTGAGCAAGCCAGCGGCCGCTACGGCACCACGCGCGACTACGCCCAGGCCACTTTTGATGAGCTTCGCCGCCATGGCATTCATGACCGGGCGCTTGGACGCCTCATCGCACTGGCAAAAAAAGAGGTGTAGTTCTTGGCGCGCATGGCTAGGATGGCGGCACATTGCACCCGGCGCGCCGCCCGTACGGCCTTACCCAGGCGCGCGGTCTCTGCTCTGTGCCACTTTCCCTAGGAGTTTCCTGCCATGAAAAAACCGATATCCCCCTTGTTGATGCTCTCTTGCGCCGTGGCGGCGCTGGCCTTGGCGGGCTGCGCCTCCCACCTGGAGGGCTACCGCGCAGTGGCGAAGTTGGAACCCACCCGCGGCAACACCACCAGCGGCACCGTCACCTTTGTGCAGCGCGGTGAAAGCGTGCGCGTGTACGGAGAAATCCGTGGCCTCAAGCCCAACGCAGAGCACGGGTTTCACATCCACGAAAAAGGCGACTGCTCCAGCGGCGACGGCATGAGCGCTGGTGGGCACTTCAACCCGACCACCAAGCCCCACGGAAACCATGGAGCGGGCGAGCACCACGTGGGTGACCTGCCCAGCCTGAAGGCCGACAAATACGGCGTTGCGGCGTTCAGCTTCCTCTCCAGCAGCATCAGCGTGCAGGGCCCGGTCACCAACGTCATTGGCCGGGGCCTCATCGTGCACCGGGACCCCGATGACTACAAAACACAGCCCACCGGCAACGCCGGCCCACGGCTGGCCTGCGCCGTGATTGAAGACTTGCCAGTCCAGCGCATTTGAGCCTTTCATCGGTTTAGGAAAGTAGGGCTGGCGCATCCCGCTGGCGAAGTACACCCAGCGGGAGCGAGCGGCCAACCACAAGCAGTTGGCCGCTTGAAGCAAGATCCGGATTGACGCTTTAGCTTCCTACCGCGCCACTGGTCCGAATACGGGTGCCGACGTTTGAGACCCGTTCGATGCTTGCACCTCTGCAGGCGTTTCCACTGAACTTTCCGCACTCGAGTGGGCTGCGGTGAAGGGACTGGCTTGGCAGCCGATCAACATAGCGGCAATGGGGACGGCGGCGAATGCGAATGTGCGCATCGAAAGTGCTTCCTTTGAGGTCATGGTTTGAGAGCCGGAAAACCGGTGACGGTGAATCCGTCAGCGTTTACCGAATCGAGGTCCGCCAAAAAGTTTCGCGCCGTTGACCTCTCAAGGGTGACAGCCTTTTCCTTCTCGTACGCAATCGACACTCGACCTCAGCGCATCGCCCCACGCGCTATCAAAATCTGCCGCGCCCGCTCCAGATCCTCCACGGTGTCCACATCTGTCACCGTCCCGACGTCGCCCACCTCCACCTGCCGCACCCTGCCCTGCTCGGCCTGTCGGCGCACGATGCTGGCGGCGCCATGTTCGCCCGACAGCGCCACCAAGTCAGCAAGGCACAGGGACGTAAAACCCACCGGGTGACCGCGTTTGCCGCCATGGGTGGGCAGCACCACCACGGTGCCACCATCTGCCGCAGATGCCAACGCGTGCGCCACGGTGCGCAAGGTTTCTGGCAACACCAGGGGCAGATCGCCAGGCAGCACCAGCCATCCACTGGCATCGGCCGTGGCCCGCACGGCAGCAGCGATGGAGTCTCCCATGCCGGGGTGGCCTGCGTCCTCCAGATGCCACGGCAGCCCGCTCGCACGCACGGAAGCCAGCGTTTGGCCTAGCACCGTGCTGTCCCCCAGCTTGGCCTGCAGCTTGTGAACGCTGCCACCGGAGGCCTTGAAACGCTCCCCCCGGCCAGAAGCCAAAACCAGCACAACAGGGGGTGAAGAAGAAGCAACCATGTGGACAACGGCGTGAAGTGGATGGGCGCGAAATCGGATTCTAGAAAGTCACAACTTGCAATGTGGACACGGGCTAGCCATCGCGGAGGCCACACGCCCATGCAGGCTCACATAGCGCCGCTGGTCACGGAAAAATCGGCATGTGCAGTGGCCAATGTGTGCAAAGCGCCCACCAGCGGGCGCACATCGTCGCGTCGACTGTGCAGCGCATAGTCCAGCTGGCCCTCGCGCTGCAGGACCGCCAGCGAGGCAAAAGGCACCACAAAGTTTTGCTCTCTCCCGTGAGACTCTTTAACGGTGACGTACAGATCGCCGGCGCTGCCG